>NZ_MJGC01000010.1 GCF_001746915.1 Desertifilum tharense IPPAS B-1220 | reverse complement strand
TATCATTTGTGTACATCGTTTAATGTGGCTAAGTTCTTATTTGAGTTTGCTACCCACCGTCAAATCTTTGATTTTTCAAAACTTTTTACCTACGGCTGCTTCTCATAACTGATTTGGGATTGCTATATAGAAGATGCTGTCAGCTTGGTTTTTGAGTTCAACCAGTTGTCGCCGCCGCCGATCTTCTTCGGCGAAGACTTCAGCATCTAAACGCATTTTTTCAACGTCGTTGGCATTCAAACCGCCGGTATTGCTAATTTGAATGCTTTGTTCGCGTCCGGTTCCTTTATCGCGGGCGAACACTTTGAGAATGCCGTTGGCATCAATGTCAAAGGAAACTTCGATTTGCGGAACGCCACGGGGAGCTGGAGGAATTCCGGTGAGCTGAAATTTCCCTAAGCTCTTGTTATCTCGTGCCATTGCCCGTTCTCCCTGGAGAACGTGAATTTCAACCGAGGTTTGCCCGTCGGTTGCGGTTGAGAAGATTTGGTTTTTGCTGGTGGGAATGGTGGTGTTCCGCTCGATGACTTTGGTGAACACTTCCCCTAATGTTTCAATCCCCAAGGATAAGGGGGTGACATCTAGCAACAGCAGGTCTTTGACTTCTCCACCGAGGACTCCCCCTTGAATGGCGGCACCGAGGGCTACGGCTTCATCGGGGTTAACAGAACGGTCGGGGGCTTTGCCTTTGAAATATTGACGAATTGCCTCTTGAACTGCGGGGATGCGGGTGGAGCCGCCTACCAACAGGATGCGGTCAATGTCGTCAATGGTCATGTTGCCGTCTTTTAAGGCTTGCATGACGGGTTCGATGGTGCCTTGAACGAGATCGCTGGCGAGTTCTTCAAACTTTGAGCGCGTTAACTCCATTTCTAGGTGTTTGGGGCCGGTTTCGTCTGCTGTGATGAATGGCAGGTTGATTGAAGTGGTACTGAGATTGGATAGCTCAATTTTAGCTTTCTCTGCTGCCTCGCGCAGGCGTTGCAGAGCCATTTTGTCCATCGACAGGTCGATGCCTTCTTGGGCGCGGAAGCTGTCGATCATCCATTGGACGATGCAGTTATCGAAGTCATCGCCGCCAAGGTGGTTGTTTCCGGCGGTGGCTTTGACTTCAAAAATACCGTCTCCAAGCTGGAGAACGGAAACGTCGAAGGTTCCCCCACCCAGGTCAAAGACGAGAACCCGTTGGTCTTGGTCTTGTTTGTCTAGACCGTAGGAGAGGGCGGCGGCGGTCGGTTCGTTGATGATGCGAAGAACTTCTAGACCGGCGATGGTTCCGGCGTCTTTGGTGGCTTGCCGTTGGGCGTCGGTAAAGTAGGCGGGAACGGTGATAACGGCTTGGGTAACGGGTTCTCCGAGGTAGTTTTCGGCGTCCTGCTTGAGTTTTTGCAGGATCATGGCGGAGATTTCTTGCGGGGTGTAGTTGCGACCGCGAATTTGTACGTCTACGGTATCGTCCCGTCCCCGAATGCAGGTGTAAGGAACGCGCGATCGCTCTTCTACCGTGTCGTCCCAACGGCGTCCGATAAATCGTTTGATGCTATAGACTGTGTTTTCGGCGTTGGTGACAGCTTGCCGTTTGGCGAGTTGTCCGACGAGGCGATCGCCAGCCTTCCCAAAACCCACCATGCTTGGGGTCGTTCGCCCACCTTCTGAGTTGGTAATGACGACTGGCTGACCGCCTTCCAATACAGCTACACAGCTATTTGTCGTGCCTAAGTCGATCCCAATGACTTTTCCCATAGGTAGCGGCGATAGATGTTAACAAAATTTTCGCGGACGGAGTAACTTTTTTACAGCATACTTCGCAATTTTCTGGGAATCCACCCAATCTGAAATTTAATTTCTAGCTCTTCTCAAGGGCGAGCCGTTCCAGATTGGGTAGATGCGATCGCAATTTAGCCAGCATTTTCAGCTTCGGCTGTTGGCGTTTCCGTTGCGGTTGAGGTATCCCCCGGTTCGGGAGCCGCCGCAACTTTCACCATTGCATGACGCAAAACGCGATCGCCCAGCAGATATCCTCGCATCAATTCTTCCATGACGACGCCTTCCTCGTATTGGTCGGTCGCTTCCCGCATGACGGCTTCGTGAAGGTTGGGGTCAAATTCCTTGCCTTCGGAGCGCATGGGAGAAACGCCAATGCGTTTGAGACAATCTACCAGTTGCTTATAAACGCTTTGGTAGCTTTTGTGGATGCTCATTTCCGCTTCGCTTTGCGGCTTAATTTGCGATCGCGCCCGCTCAAAGTTGTCCACAACGGGTAATAGCTCTTTGAGGGTTGAGCATTTCACCTGTTGCTCAAACTCTTCTTTTTCTTTTTGCGTCCGCTTGCGAAAATTATCGAAGTCTGCCGCGATCCGAATAGACTGGTTATTCAGGTCTTTGAGTTGAGCCTTGAGCGTCTCTACTTCGGCATCTTTGCGGGCAACTTCCGCCAACAACGCTTCCGCATCTAGGGCGGTTTGCTCCTCTAGTGCTGGTTCTGCTGTCGCTTCAGCAATGGGCACATCTTCGGCCTCGAATGCGGCTGCACTCACTTCCTCTGGGTCTGAGGACGAAACCCCGGTCGCATCTTCTGGCAGATCGGAGACTTCGCTGGTTGAGTCGGGGGTGTTGTCGAACTGTTTTTCTTCGTCTATCATCATGCGCTAATCCTACGTTGCCAGACTTCTAGCTTGGATGTTGAGTGCTGCATTGAGCCTCAATGACTGTTCTAGAGAGCCTTGCATTTAGCAATTGTCTGTTGAGAAAGCTTTGAGTTTAACGGACAACGCTTCTGATTGTAGCGTTTTCGCGTTCAACTCGATCTAATCGCTTTTAAGCTAAGACTAACCTTTAGAGTAACCTCAAAGCGCGATCGCCTCCAAGGTTAGCGGGCGCATTGCAGCATCAGTACCCGAACCCCTTTGCGAAGATGCAATTTTCTAATAAAAACTTAATAATAAAACGTTTAAGGCAACCTTGCCGAACAATCTCCCAAGCGTTCTAGACAATCGGTGCGAACCTCAGCCATTGGCTTGCCGTGTTATTTTTCTTTTAGTCTTGGGTAGTATGCATAATAGTAGCACAGAGGCGGCGCTGAACTCTGCAACTGCCCGTGGCGATCCTTCGATAACCTCTTCTGGGCTAGGCACTGGAGCGCTGTTAATCCGAATCCCTAATCAAACCCTTACCTGCTATCGCTATGACTAACTCTCCATCGCAGCGGCGCGTTCCCAGTACAGCACTCATTGCAGCGAATAACCTTTCCCCATTTGGTAACAAGCTCGTCCGGTCTGGCTACGTTAACGTAGACCAAATGCAGCAAGCTTTAGTTGAAAGTCGCAAATCAGGTCGGCCGCTCACCCAAGTTCTTGAAGCCCTTACAGGACAGCAACTTCCCCCAGATTTAGTTCGCCAGTACAAAAAACAACAACTCTTTGAACTCAAAATCCTTTACGGCGTTGATTCGCTCGACCCGGAAATCAGCGAAATTGCTAACGATCAAGTTACCGAACTGATTGACACCCTAATCCCGATTGATATCTGCCGCCGCTACAGCCTAGTCCCGCTTTCTAAATCCAACAATCAGCCCCCCAGCGTGCTGATTGCAATGGTCGATCCTGACAACCTAGCCGCTCAAGATGACCTTAACCGCGTTTTGCGTCCTCAAGGATTCACCATGCAGCGGATGGTGATTACCCAAGAAGACTTTCAGCAGATTATCTCTAAATATCTCGACGAGCAAGTCAAGCGCCAACCCGCCCCCAATAAAATCAATCCAGAATCTCTGGAAATCGATATTGCTCAAATTGAAACGACCTTAGAAGATGCTGAGGATGACGAACCTTCTCAGGAAGACCTCTCCAAAGCCATCAACGAGGCAGATAGCGCCCCTATCATCAAAACCGTTAACCAAATTCTGGCGAAAGCCTTAACGGAAGCCGTTTCTGATATTCACATCGAACCGCAAGAAGAAGATATGCGAGTTCGGATGCGGAAAGACGGCGTACTGCAAGAATACTATCGGCTCCCCAAAAAGATTATTCCTGCCCTTACCTCTCGTTTCAAGATTATCTCAAGCTTAGATATTGCCGAACGCCGCCAAGCTCAAGACGGACGAATTCGGCGGGTATTCCAAGGGCGTACAGTAGACTTTCGGGTGAACAGTTTGCCCTCCCGGTACGGCGAAAAGATCGTTTTGCGGATCTTAGATAACTCATCAACGCAATTGGGTCTAGATAAGCTGATTACCGATCCAGATACCCTCAAGCTAGTGCGCGAAATGGCTAGCCGTCCGTTTGGTCTGATTCTGGTGACAGGCCCTACAGGTTCGGGGAAATCGACAACCCTGTACTCCATCTTGTCCGAACGCAACGAACCGGGCGTGAATATCAGTACCGCTGAAGATCCGATTGAGTACGCGCTGCCAGGGATTACCCAATGTCAGGTGATTCGCGAGAAAAATTTGACCTTTGCCAATATTCTGCGGGCTTTCTTGCGTCAAGACCCAGACATTATCCTGGTGGGTGAAACGCGAGATCAAGAAACGGCGAAAACGGCTATTGAAGCAGCGCTTACCGGACACTTAGTATTAACAACCCTCCACACTAATGACGCCTCCGGCGCGATCGCGCGTCTCGATGAAATGGGCGTTGAACCCTTCATGGTTTCCGGTGCCTTACTGGGCGTTGTCGCTCAACGGCTGATGCGACGGGTTTGTTCCGAATGTCGCCTCGCCTACCAACCCGAACCTGAAGAACTGGCTCGCTACGGCTTATCTGCCTCTAAAGAAGCCCATATCACCTTCTACAAAGCCAACACCATCCCCCTAGAAGCACGCGCCGAACTCAAAGACAAAGGCGAACTTTGCCCGAAATGCGGTGGCGTTGGCTATAAGGGACGCTGTGGGGTTTACGAAGTCTTGCGCGTCACCGAACCCCTGCAAATGTTAATTAACCAAGGCGCGCCCACCGAACGGATTAAAGAAACCGCCGTTGAAGAAGGCATGGTAACGCTTTTAGCCTATAGCTTGAATCTTGTTCGTCGCGGCGATACAACGTTAGAAGAAGTAGAGCGCGTCACCTATACCGATACCGGCTTAGAAGCTGAACTCAAAGCCAAACGAAAAGTGGGCTTAACCTGCAAAACTTGCGGTGCGGGCCTGCAACAAGAATGGTTAGAGTGTCCCTATTGCATGACCCCTCGGTTCACCGAGTAAACAAGCTTCGACCCTTCTGGCTCCGAACAGGAGCCTGACTGATTCCTAAATGACAACTAAGGAGAAACCCACATGGAATTAATGATTGAAGATGTCATGGAGTCCCTGGTGGAGCAGGGAGGATCGGATATCCACATTCAAGCAGGTGCGCCGATTTATTTCCGAATTCACGGAAAGCTGACCCCGCAACCCCAGTTTGGCGAGCAAATGGACGCTCATGGCTGCCAGCGGTTGATCTTCAGTATGCTTAACAACACCCAACGCAAAGAACTGGAGCAAAACTGGGAACTAGACTGCGCCTATGGGGTAAAAGGTTTAGCGCGGTTTCGGGTGAACGTTTACCGCGAACGCGGCTGTTTTGCGGCCTGCTTGCGAGCCTTGGCATCCAAAATCCCTAATTTCGAGAAACTCGGCGTTCCTGAAATTATGAAGGAACTCGCAGAACGTCCCAGAGGGATGGTGCTGGTGACAGGACAAACTGGATCGGGGAAAACGACGACCCTAGCGGCTATTCTAGATATGATTAACCGCACGCGAGCCGAGCATATTCTGACGGTAGAAGACCCGATTGAGTATGTTTTCCCCAATGTCAAAAGCTTGTTCCACCAACGCCAAAAGGGTGAAGACACCAAAAGTTTTGCCAACGCCCTGAAAGCAGCGTTACGGGAAGACCCCGATATCATTCTGGTGGGTGAAATGCGGGACTTAGAGACGATTAGCTTGGCGGTATCGGCGGCGGAAACGGGTCACTTAGTCTTTGGCACCTTGCACACTAACTCGGCGGCGGGAACCATTGACCGGATGCTAGATGTTTTCCCACCCATTCAACAGCCCCAAATCCGCGCTCAGATGTCCGGATCGCTGGTGGGGATTTGCTCGCAAAACCTCGTTCCTAAAATGGGCGGGGGACGGGTTGCAGCTCAAGAAATTATGGTCAATACCCCAGCGATCGCGAACCTGATTCGTGAAGGTAAAACCTCCCAAATTTACTCGGCCATTCAAACCGGGGCTAAACTAGGAATGCAGACAATGGAAATGTGTCTGGCAAGGCTTTACAACGAAGGGAAGGTTTCCTACGAAGATGCGATGTCCAAGAGTTCGCGACCGGATGAATTGGCTCGCTTGATTGGTGCAGTCCCTTCGGGCGCAAAAGGTAAAGTTGGCGCTCACTAAGTCCCCTTGTCAGCCTGAGACGATCGTTGTGAGTTAGGGGGTCTTGTCCTTTAGGATTAGGAGACCTCCCTAACAAGTAGCTCCCTTTCGCCACTTCTCAACTTATGTGGAACTGCCATGCCTACGTATATTGCTAGCGTTCGAGATAATACTGGAAAAGCTAAAAAAGAGAAAGTTACTGCTGATTCCCTGGGAGAAGCCCGCACTTTATTACGGGAACGAGGTTTAACGGTTGCCGATCTCAAAAAGGCGCAAAGCTTCGACATCAAAAATATTAATCTTGACGAACTTAACGAGGCTTTTGCAGTCGCAACAGCCTCTGTCACTGTTAAGGATAAAGCGGTTTTCTCTCGACAATTCGCCGCAATGGTGAATGCGGGCGTGGGGATGGTTCGTTGTTTGAGCGTTCTGACCGATCAGTGTCAAAACCCTAAGCTCAAAAAGGCGCTTAAGCAAATTTCGGCAGAAGTTCAAGAAGGTTCTAACCTCTCCGAAGCAATGGGCAAGCATCCGGCTTGCTATGATAATTTGTACGTGGCAATGGTACAAGCCGGTGAGGTTGGGGGGGTACTTGATGAAGTTTTGAACCGCTTGGCTAAACTTCTCGAAGATTCTGCTCGCCTGCAAAACCAATTGAAATCAGCGATGTCTTACCCAACCACCGTGGGAAGCTTGGCTGTCATTATTTTCTTAGCGCTGACTATCTTTTTAATCCCAACTTTTGCCGCAATTTTTGAAGAGATTGGGGTAGAGTTACCCCTGTTTACTCAGATTATGTTGGGGATTAGCGCGTTCTTGCTCGATCCGAGGAAATCAGTGACTTTGGTGGTGATTCTGCTTGGGCTGTTTATTGCCTACAAGCAGTATTACAAAACTCCAATGGGTCGAGTGGTTTGCGATGGAATTTTTCTGAAACTTCCTTTATTTGGCGACTTGATTTCTAAGGCCGCAACTGCTCGTTTTTGTCGAACTTTTGGAACGCTAACCCGCGCGGGCGTCCCGATCTTAACCTCTTTAGAAATTGTCCGCGATACGGCAGGCAACCAGGTTATTGCTAACGCGGTAGAAGAGGCTCGCAAAGAGATTCAAGGCGGCGGGATGATTAGTATTGCGCTGGATCGCGAAAAGGTTTTCCCTATCTTGGCCGTACAAATGATTAGTATTGGTGAAGAAACTGGGGAAATTGACAAGATGTTAATGAAGGTGGCTGACTTCTACGAAGATGAAGTAGAACAAGCGATTAAAGGGTTAACGAGTATGTTGGAACCTCTGATGATTGTGGTCATTGGGGGGATGGTTGGTTCAATTTTGCTGGCGATGTATTTACCGATGTTTAAGGTATTTGAATCGCTGTAAGACGAAAGCTATTTTGCACGCGATAGTCGCAAATTAGGGGTTAGGGTTTAGCAGAGGGTAGTCAATCTGAATAGAGGGTTGCTACCCTGATGTTTGTCAAAAATATTCTTTTAAAAAGATGCCTGTTAAAAAATCTCACTATGAATCTTTGCTCGCTGAGTATAGCAATCAAGATTTGGCGATCGCCCTCCTCAAGCAGCATCGTCCCTATCTAGAAATGCTCCCCAGTATGCGCCGACCGGAAGAAAGTTTAATTTCAATTCCGCTACCCGTCGTGCGCTTGCGACCGAGCAGTCATCGCCACCAAAATGCGAATACTCCTGAAGGGTTAACGACTTTACCCTGCGATGTGAGTTTAATTTTGTGCGATCCGGAATGGAAAATTAAGACCGGCCCCGAAATCTTTATTTTCATCCATCGCCCCCATGAAGACTTTTCCGATTTTCTCGGACGTTGGCGACAAACACAAGTCTGGCTCGATCAAGGCTATGAATGGCTGATGCCACCCCGCTATAAACATATTCTGAGCGAAGAAGCTGAAGAGATTTGTCCGTTATTTGTGGTTTTTCCAGAAACACCCGAACGGATTAAGCGCGGTTTACAAGGTGCTTATCTACCCTATGTGGTCAAAGCGCTGAGTGCTTCTGTAGAAGAACCCACTGCTGAGACTCTTTCAACTGAAGATTCGCTCTTAGAAGAATAACCTCTTAATAGATGTCCAGCGCTAGGGCAAATTCGCTCACACCTGGGGCCGACACTTCAATGGCATAGTCCCCATCAACGGGAAGCTGACCTTGCCAATCGGGGGATTCGCTATTGCTGCCACCGATGCGATCGCCAGTTGGAGAGATAATACTCACTTGAGCCTCTCCCTGCAATACCTTAACCACCATAATCTGTTTGCCCCTGGCTTGAATCAGGTAGCGCTGCATCTTATTGGGAGAAAGATTGCCTGTTACCGTTGTTCCCGTGGTGCCGCGAGCCAGTTTAATGCGCTGGGTTGGGGCCTCTAGGGTTCTCGAAACGGGTGTCATTGCCACTTCTAAGGCATAGCTGCCCGTGCCTAAAATTTGAATGAGATAATGATCGTCGGCTGGAATTTGACCCGTCCAACTGCGCGTCTGATAAGCGGCGGCATCAATTCCTTGCTGGTTAGAGTTTAATAAATTCATCACGACGCCACTTCCCTCTAGCGTTACTGTGACGATCTGACCTTGGGCGGCTTTTAAGAGGTAGGGTTGGAGCGTATATTCTTGTAGCGTTCCGCGCGCGATCGCCACATTCTGACCGGGTAAAAACTCTAAACGCTGCGGCTGTGCCATGCTGCTGGTACTTGCCGGAGATCCGCCCAGGGTTTGGGATTTACTCAAAGACCAAGAAGAGCGAGTTGGCTCGTCTAAAAGGTTTGAGGAGACTGCGGAAGATTGTTCGGAATGGGCTGTTTGGGGGGCGCTCCAAGGTCGCCACAGATGCGGTACAACTAGACCTGTTGCCACAACTAATCCAATGCTCGTCGCAATCCCTAATTTAGCCCAGAGATTTTGTTCAGAAGGAGCAGCCAGTTGAGTTGGCGTTCTTAATTCGGGTGTTGGCGGATAAAGCAGGGTTGAAGTTACGGGGGAAGTGGCAATCCGCGTTGAAGGAGCAGGGGCAGGTGGCGTATCTGGCTGCCAGCGGGTCTGTGCTGGAGCAAGCAGCGATTGCAGGTCGATTAAGACTTCTTGGGCGTTCTGATAGCGATCGCTCGGCTGCCAAGCTAACATTTTATGGAGAATTGCTGCAAAGCGCTCGTTCAAGGAAGTGTATTGCTGCCATTGCCACGTCAGTGTTTGACTATCGAGAAGCGTTTGAGGTTCTTGTCCGGTCAACAAGACTAAACAAGTGGCGGCTAAGGCGTAAAGATCGCTATGGGGATACGCTTTACCCGTTTGCAATTGCTCCGGGGGGGCATAACCGGCTTTGCCAATACAGGTCATTAAAGAAGGGGATAAAGGCGTACCGCAATAGGCCGTAACGGCTGCCTTAACTGCCCCAAAATCTATCAGAACAGGCAATCTGGGAACTTCTGCCGAGGCGCTTGCATTCGAGTTTTGTCCCGGCAGTTGCAACATAATATTTTCTGGCGAGATATCGCGATGGATGATCTTGCGCTCGTGGATGTAGCTCAAAACTGGGAGCAGTTGATTGAGCAAATGCAACACTTCATTGGGGGAAAAGTGACGCCCTTGTCGTTGGCGAGCCTGCAATAAATGACGGTAAGACTTGCCCCTTACAAAGTCTTGAACCAGAAATAAACGATGATTATCTTCAAAGGATGCCCAAAAACGAGGAATTTGAGCGTGCTGAATTTGATAAAGCGTACTGGCTTCTCGTTGAAACAGAATTTGGGCTTTTTCCCATAACGCTCGATCTTGATAAGGAACGGTGAGTTCCTTGAGAACGCAAGGTTCTTTAAAACGCTCTAAATCAATCGCGAGGTAGGTGCGCCCAAAACCCCCCTGACCTAGGATCTGTCTGATTAGATATCTTTGTCTTAATACTGTTCCCTGCGGAATCGAAGGTGTCATCGTCAATTTTTAGATGAGGAGCCGCTCTTTAGGCAGAAATGCGTAATTTCTGTCTTAAAGAGTGATTCTTAGATAAATTTTTCTAAATTTCTAGGGTTTCACTCCCCTGAAGGGTTTGACTCCCAAGGGGTTCGATTAGGGAGAGCTGGGAAAGTTGTACGTACTTATACTGAAACTTCGCGAGATATTTGTCTGGTCAATCCAAATTTACGTAGGGATACGGGCAAGAATCGCGAGAAAACTCCGTATTTCCCGCAACTGCGATCGCCCACGCTTCAAGTTAAGTTATATTAAAGTCTCATTACTTTGTAAAGTTTTATAGCGAATTCGGCGACGGGAGACTCACCCAACAGCAGGGGCTGCGGTGGATGAGAGACTTTTAAAGGGACTTAATCTTTGGCTAAAAATGCCTGTACCGTTTTAAGATACATCGCAGAATCTTCCAACATGGGAAAATGAGCCGTTTGAGGAACGAGTGCAAACTCTACATAAGGACTCAAACTAGCGGCCATTTGACCCATTGCAGCCGGGATAATCTTGTCATATTCGCCCGCGACTAGCAGCACGGGAACGGAAAGCTTCGCAAACTCTTGAGGCATCATTTCCGCTGCTTTTTGGCTGACTGACGTGAAAATTGTCCCTAACGCCGCCGCATAGTCTGCTAGGAGAAAATCTTCTAAAAAAGCCTGACTCAGGGGTGATGGAATGCTGCGATGTAGAAAGCGAGCCATAAAGAACCGGTGCATCAGCGGAATCTTACCCAACCACTTGGGGCGGAACTTGACGACATAGCCGCCAAATTTGTGAAACGTCGTAAAAGACTGTTCATCATACTCAAAAATGCCGCTACAAGTGAGTATGGCTTTTTTCACTTGTTGAGGATAGCGATTAAGAAATAGAGTAACAACAGAGGCACCCATCGAATGGGCATTAATATAAACGCTAGGGAGTTCTAATGCGACCAGAAACGCCGCTAAATCTTCTGCGTATTCTTCTAACTCGTAGGAAAAGACGGGAGGAGGCTGTACCAAACGCGTAGAACGCCCAAACCCCCGCATATCGTAGAGCAAGCAATCAAAATCGCTAGCGAGTGCTTCTGCTGTACTTTGCCAATACCGCCCAGAACCCGCCCAACCATGAACAAACACCATCACGGGTTTAGAGGAGTGAGTGTGGGGTTGGGAGGTTTTAATCCACTCGTAGTAATGCTCAACTCCTCGAACTGAAATGTAAGGCATATTCGATATATTGAAGTTTTGAGTTCCCTGACCAAAAGTGAGGGCGCTACTGCTCCTGCGAGGCGTTGAAGCTCAGGAGGTTTGCGCCAGCCGCACTTGAGAGATTCCTCAAAAATATCAAGCAGATTCAGGTTTGGGAAGAGAAGAGGGGTGCAGTAACAACTCTGCGGTAGAACGCTTCTCAACCATTTCCTTGGTAATCGTACAGCGGGTGACATCTTTACGAGAGGGTAGCTCGTACATCACCTCTAGCATCAATTCTTCAACGATGCTGCGTAATGCTCTCGCTCCGGTTTTGCGGCGATACGCTTCTTGGGCGATCGCTCTAGTTGCTTCCGGTTTAAACTCAAGCTGTACGTTGTCCATTTTCAGCAATTTCTGATATTGCTTCACCAACGCATTGCGAGGCTCCGTCAAAATTGCCGTCAGAGACTCTTCATCGAGAGGATCGACTACTGCCGCCACGGGAATTCTACCGATAAACTCTGGAATCATCCCGAATTTTACTAAATCTTCCGGTTCTAGATTCCGCAGAATATCAGCCGCTCGTTTATCCTTGGACGCATTCTCATTGCCTTGAATAAAGCCAATAGAGCGCTTACCGCTGCGCTGCATCACGACCTTATCTAAGCCCACAAAAGCGCCACCGCAGATAAACAAGATATTGCTGGTATCAATTTGGATGCAATCTTGATAGGGGTGTTTGCGTCCGCCTTGGGGAGGAACATTAGCGACTGTCCCCTCTAGCATTTTTAACAACGCTTGTTGAACGCCTTCACCCGAAACATCGCGAGTAATGGAGGGGTTTTCGCTCTTGCGCGCAATTTTATCAATCTCGTCAATATAAATAATTCCGCGCTGGGCTTCTTCGACATCAAAGTCCGCAACCTGAAGCAACCTTAGCAGGATATTTTCCACATCCTCGCCCACATACCCGGCCTCAGTCAGCGTTGTGGCATCCGCAACTGCAAACGGGACATCTAGCATTTCTGCCAAGGTTTGGGCTAACAATGTCTTGCCGCAACCTGTGGGACCGACTAGGAGAATATTCGATTTTTGCAGTTCCACTGCATCATCAAATCCCCCTTTAGCGTTCCCCTTCGACTGAGCGTAACTCAATCGCTTGTAGTGATTGTACACGGCAACGGACAGAACTTTTTTCGCCTCGTTCTGACCAATGACATGCTCGTCTAAATACTTTTTGATATCTTTAGGTTTGGGAATTTGATGTAACGAAAGGTTCGCCGTGCGCGTTTTCCGCTTCTGGGGTGGCGGTTCCCGACGGGCGGTGCCGGAATGGGATGCGGAACTTGAGTCAAATAACTCTTCGTCTAGGATTTCGTTGCATAACTCAACGCATTCATCGCAGATATAGACTCCCGGTCCCGCGATTAATTTGCGAACTTGTTCTTGAGATTTGCCACAGAATGAACATTTTAGATGGGAGTCATATTTAGACATACTCTGCCTCTCATTTCACTGCGGTTAGAGGATCGGCCGACGTCGGAAGATTTTGCCGGGTAATGACTTGATCGATCAGACCATAGTCTTTGGCTTCCTGGGCCGACATGAAGAAATCGCGTTCTGTATCAGCTTCGATCTTTTCCAACGGCTGACCGGTGTGGTGAGCTAGCAAGCGATTTAAGGTACTCTTATGATAAAGAATCTCTCTAGCCTGAATTTCAATATCAACCGCTTGACCTTGAGCGCCACCGAGGGGTTGGTGAATCATAATCCGAGAACTCGGCAGCGACATTCGCTTACCTGCTGTCCCTGCGGCGAGGAGAAAAGCCCCCATACTCGCAGCCAAGCCAAAACAGATGGTGACAACATCCGGGCGAATCTGTTGGATGGTGTCGTAGATGGCCATCCCTGCCGTTACTGAGCCGCCTGGAGAGTTTAGGTAAAGTTGAATATCCTTTTCGGGATCTTCTGCTTCTAAAAAGAGCAACTGAGCCACAACGGAGTCTGCTACAGCATCGTCAATTGCGGTTCCAAGAAAGATAATCCGTTCTCGGAGCAATCGAGAATAGATATCAAAGGCTCGTTCGCCACGACCAGATTGTTCGACCACCATTGGAATCACGTTCTGGGGCGCGACTGAAGAGTCAATCTCAAATTGGCTCAAGCTCTCGATTGATTGGTGATAAGGGGTGCGGGATACAAGCATAGGAGTTATCGTTTCAGCAGCCAAGTCTCAAGACGGTTTAATGCACTCAATTAAATCTTAGAGCTAGAAATTTTTAAGACTTCTATCTGCGATCATTATGCCTTAATCCGCTAGTCTCTGGGGGGAAATCCTGAAAAAGACCCCTGCGAGGAATGCCAATCAATCCTAGCGGATCGATCGTCCAGTCAGCAGGGGAGGCTTTTACGAGTCTGCGGTTGTTGAAGAGGCGAGTTCCTCATCAACTTCTGTCTCTTCGATTGTTTCCTCGTCTTCCTCAGACTTTAAAGTGCCTTCTGGGACGAGTTCTACCGTGCAATGCTCTTCTAGCCAGGTGAGGATTTTTTCTTTGATCAAGTCGTCTTCTACGGCTTCGCGCAAGCGTTCGGGGTCGAGTTCTTGCCGTCCGGCGTATTCGGTCATAATTTCTTGCACTTTAGCGTCAATGGCTTCTACTTCAACGCTGAGGGATTCGCGTTTGGCAATTTCAGCTAAGGTGAGGGCGCGTTTGATCCGTTTGAGGGCTTCCGGGCGGCTTTGCTCGCGCAGTTGGGGAATTAATTCTGCCGTGAAGAGGCGCTTGATATCCAGACCTTGGTTGGCCAGTTGCATGGCGGTTTGAGTCAGCATGGAGTCTACCTCGCGCTGAATCATGCTTTCGGGAATTTCAACTTCAATATGATTGAGGAGTTCATCAAGGAGCGATCGCTCTTTATTCTCCTTGGTTTTGCTGTCGGCTTCGTCTTGATAGCGTTTTTCTAAAGAGGCGCGTAATTCCTCTAGGGTTTCAAACTCGCTGACTTCTTGAGCAAACTCATCATCAAGTTCGGGTAGCTCTTTCTCTTTGAGTTCTTTGAGCGTGATTTGAAACTGAGCGGACTTGCCAGCGACCTCTTCTTGGGGGTAGTCTTCGGGAAACTGGGCGATGACTTCCTTTGTATCGCCTGGATTCATCCCAAGAATGCCATCCACAAAACCGGGAATAAAACGGTTTTGGTCTAGCTCAATTTCAAAATCTTCAGCTTGCCCGCCTGGGATTTCTTGCAGTTCGCCGTCTTCAGAGTGGGTGTAACCCATAAAATCGACCAAGGCAACATCGCCCAGGGAAGCGGGACGACCCTCAACCGGGATCAGCGTTGCTTGTCGCTGACGTTGTTCTTCTAGCAGTCGATCGACTTTACCTGCATCGTACTTCACCTCTTCTGCCTGAACCGTCAGCCCTGTATATTGGTTAAGCGTTACTTCCGGAGGAACATCGACAGCCGCCGAAAAGGTTAGGGGTTGACCGGGTTCGTAGGCTTCAATCAAGCTCTCCATGTCAGAGCGCAACTGATAATTGCCAATGGCTTGAATTTTTTCCTGCTCAATAGCTTCTGGCAGGACTTTTTGAATCAAGTCTTCTACCGCAGCCGCTTTGAGGTTTCTCGCCCCAAACCGCTGCATGACCACTTGACGGGGAACTTTGCCTTTACGAAACCCAGGAATGTTCGCCGAGCGGATCATATTTTGGACTACGCGATCGTACGCTTGTTTGGACATCTCGGCTGGGACTTCAATCTCCAGCCCCATCTGGCTCTGAGGCAATTTTTCCTGGGTAACTTTCATCGGTTCTTCGAGTCTGATGACAACTAAATGTTTTGGCTAACTTGATTTTGGTGCTTGTGACGGTTTAACATCACCACATTGCTTTTTTATCATACAGTTGGGAGCTTGGGATTGTGCGAGGTCTTGCAATTGTTTTTCGATTTGCACTGGCTTTCCCTTTTAATTGTCTCCAGCCTTCCCGCTGAACCTGCTAGAATCGGAAAACTATACAAATCAAGCCCCAAAGTTGGTTAATATTCTAATTTTTCTGAATTTGCCTTAAATAGTTCAAGTTTATTAACAGGAGGAAAATCGTTTGCCTCAGTCTTACAAAGTCGCCATTTTGGGTGCGACAGGTGCCGTTGGCACAGAGTTGCTGGAGTTGCTGGCTGCTCGGCAATTTCCGCTAGCAGATTTGAAGTTGCTCGCGTCTCCCCGTTCTGCGGGCAAGACCTTAACGTTTCAGGGCGAGGAGCTACCCGTTGAAGCCGTCAGCGAAGATTGCTTCAAAGATATTGACATTGTTTTAGCGTCTGCTGGGGCTTCTACGTCTAAGGCTTGGGCGTCTAAGGCAGTTGAAGCCGGGGCAGTGGTGGTGGATAACTCCAGCGCCTTTCGTATGGACCCACAAGTCCCGCTGGTGGTGCCAGAGGTTAACCCAGAGGCAGCCGACCAACATCAAGGGATTATTGCCAACCCGAACTGTACGACCATTTTAATGAGTGTGGCCATTTGGCCGCTCCATCGTGTTCAACCGATTCAGCGGATTGTGGTGGCAACCTACCAATCGGCTAGCGGTGCTGGGGCGCGGGCGATGGAGGAAGTCAAGCACCAAGCCCAAGCCATTTTAAATGGGGCAGAACCGCAAACAGAGGCTTTTCCCTATCCTTTGGCGTTTAATTTGTTCCCTCACAACTCCAAGCTCACTGAGCAGGGCTATTGTGAGGAAGAAATGAAGATGCTCAATGAGACGCGCAAGATTTTTGGGACGGCCGATCTGAGAATTACGGCCACTTGCGTTCGGGTTCCTGTACTGCGGGCGCACTCAGAAGCCGTTAACCTAGAATTTAGCGAACCTTTTTCGCCGCAGCAAGCGCGGGAAATTTTGCGCTCGGCTCCGGGCGTTAAGTTAGTCGAAGATTGGCAAGCCAATTATTTCCCGATGCCGATTGATGCGACGGGGGAAGATGATGTGTTAGTCGGTCGAATTCGCCAAGATCTTTCTCATCCTTGTGGGTTAGAACTGTGGTTGTGTGGCGACCAAATTCGCAAAGGGGCCGCGTTGAACGCCGTACAAATTGCGGAGTTGTTGATCGAGCGCAATTTGCTGAAAAAACGGGAAGTCGCGACGGTGTGAAATTAAAGGTCGCGCTTGGGAACGGTGCGAATGAGAACCCCTAACCAGTTTAATGACGAGGAGTGAGTGCGAGTGTGAGCGATTTTGGACGAGTTCTGACCGCAATGGTGACGCCTTTCCGTGAAGATGGCGCGGTTAACTATGAGGTGGCTGAAAAATTAGCCTCGCAATTGGCGGATCGAGGTTCGGATGCGTTGGTGGTCTGCGGTACGACGGGCGAGTCTCCGACCTTAACCTGGGAAGAAGAGTATCAGCTTTTTCAGGTGGTGCAAAAGGCGGTTGCCGGTCGGGCAAAGGTGATTGCTGGCACTGGGTCAAATTCCACGACTGAGGCGATCGCCGCTACGCAAAAAGCCCATAAACTTCAGTTAGATGGCAGCTTGCAGGTGGTACCCTATTACAATAAGCCGCCCCAGGAAGGGTTATATCAACACTTTGCGGCGATCGCCAAAGCTACCCCCGATCTCCCCATCATCCTTTACAATATTCCTGGACGGACTGGACAAAATCTCCAACCGGAAACCGTAGCGCGTCTAGCAGAAATCCCCAATATCGTAGGGATCAAAGAAGCCAGCGGCAGTCTCGATCAAGTGAGTCAAGTTCGCCGAATTACACCTTCAGATTTTGCCATCTACTCTGGAGATGACTCGCTGACTTTACCCTTACTGGCGGTCGGCGGTCAAGGCGTCGTCAGCGTGGCTTCCCACCTGGTCGGCCCGCAACTGCAAGACATGATTCAAGCCTTTTTTGCCGGTCAAGTGCAAGCGGCAACCGACATTCATCTTCAACTCCTCCCCCTATTCAAAGCCCTATTTATCACCACAAATCCGATTCCCCTCAAAACGGCCCTCAAGCTTCAGGGTTGGGATGTAGGTTCTCCGCGTTTACCCCTTTGCGATCCCGATCCGGATCTGAGCGACACCCTCAAGGCAGTTTTAGCCGATCTGAAGTTGCTCTGAAGCCTAACCTTTGCGAACAACTGAATATTTTTTGCTGAGTTTTCCGTCATCGGTCATTCACCAAGCCTACAGAGGCAACCGACCTATGACCCTCGATTTCTCATAACACTCAACCCACTTGTGGATTATCAGGATACACAACTAATGACCAAAAGCGTTAATCAATCAAAACTCAAAATTATTCCTCTCGGCGGCTTGCATGAAATTGGCAAGAACACCTGCATTTTTGAATACGAAGATGAAATGATTCTGCTCGATGCCGGGTTAGGCTTCCCCACAGACGGGATGCACGGCGTCAATATTGTCTTGCCAGACATGACCTACTTGCGAGAAAATCGCGATCGCATCAAAGGCATGATCGTCACCCACGGTCACGAAGACCACATTGGCGGCATTGCCTACCACCTCAAGCAATTTGAAATTCCCGTCATTTACGGGCCGCGTTTAGCAATGGCCTTGCTAGAGCGCAAACTCGAAGAAGCCGGTGTCGCAGATCGCACCGAACTCCGCACCGTCAGCCCCCGCGACTTGGTGAGAGTGGGGAGTTCCTTCTTTGCCGAATTTATTCGCAACACCCACTCAATGGCCGATAGCTTCACCGTGGCGTTGCACACCCCCCTCGGCGTCGTTATTCACACCGGAGACTTCAAAATCGACCATACCCCCGTCGATGGCGAACGGTTTGACCTGCAAAAACTCGCAGAACATGGTGAAAAAGGCGTCCTTTGTTTAATTAGCGACTCCACCAACTCCGAAGTTCCGGGGTATACCGCCTCCGAAAGCTCAGTCTATCCCAACTTAGACCGCGTGTTTTCCCAAGCGCCCGGTCGGTTGCTGGTGACAACCTTTGCCTCCTCGGTACATCGCCTCAACATCATTTTGAGCTTGGCGAAAAAACATAACCGCGTGGTGACAGTCTTGGGACGCTCCATGCTGAATGTGATCGCCATTGCCCGAAACTTGGGTTATGTCAAGTATGACGACGACTTAATCCAACCCCTCCATACCATTCGCCATCTCCCCAACGAGAAAGTCCTGATCCTCACCACCGGATCGCAAGGCGAACCCCTGTCAGCCTTGACGCGGATCGCCAACAAAGAACACCGTCAGGTGCAAATTCGCCCCGGAGATACCGTTGTCTTCTCCGCTAACCCCATTCCGGGGAACACCATCAGCGTGGTTAACACCATCGACAAACTGATGATCCAAGGTGCGAATGTGATTTATGGTCGAGATAAAGGCATTCACGTTTCCGGACACGGCTGTCAAGAAGACCAGAAATTGATGATCGCCTTAACGCGGCCGAAGTTTTTTGTCCCCGTCCACGGCGAACACCGGATGCTGGTAAAACACGCCGAAACCGCGAAAAATATGGGCGTCCCGCCAGAAAATATGGTGATTATCGATAATGGCGACATTATTGAACTGACGGAAAACTCCATTCAAGTTGCTGGGAAAGTCCAATCTGGGATTGAATTAGTGGATAGCTCCGGCATTCTCCACGACAATATTCTCAAGGAACGCCAGCAGTTAGCCGAAGATGGCGTTGTGACCGTTGCAGCCACCGTGAACTGGGAATGTCAGTTAGTGGCGACACCCGAAGTCCACCTGCGCGGGGTGGTGACTTCAGTGGAGAAAGCGCAACTGCAAGCCATGATTACCAAAGTCATTGAAACCATTTTGAGCGATCGCGCGCCCGACTTTTCGGCAAACTTTGCCAATGGCGATCGCGATATCGACTGGGATAAACTCAAAGCCATTCTCGAATTAGAATTGAACAAACTCATTCGTCGCGAACTGCAAAGCAATCCCCTCGTCGTTCTGTTAATGCAAGTGCCAGAACTCTCACCCCTCAAATCAGCCCGCACCAGACCCCGCACAGCGGCGAAAGTTGCCTCGTAAGCGGCTGAATTCTGCTGAATTTCTCCTGAAAAAGTAGCCCTAGGGCTACTTTTTTCTGTTCTGCTAAAAAGAAGGGCGATGCATCGCCTACATCACCCTTCTATCCGGTTGCTAGCTTCAGATCCGAACTATACCGATCTCCACTTCGTTCAGTTCGGTCTATTGGCAATTAATAAGCTGCCATCCTTATATCGGTAAAAAAGCCCTGTTTTTATGCAAGTTACGCCAAAAAGTTTACTAAACTTTACGCATCTTGAACCTGAGCAATCACCGTCCGGTGGCGCGGACTATTAGGAATAATCTTAGGAGACTGGAAACCCGTACTCACCAGCATCTCCTCAATATCCAGCGTAAAATACTCATCGAGATAAGGTTCCGTACTCTTGAGCAACGTCAAGATATAAGAGGGCATTTTGGCATAAATTTCCGACTGAGGATTCATATCCATAATTGCCAGATGCCCTTGAGGACGCAACAAGCGCCGCGCTTCTTGGAAAATTTGCCGGGTTGCAGACTGGGGCAGTTCGTGACACATTAAGAAAATCGAGATCAGATCGAACGACGCATCCGGTAAGCCGGTACTTTCCGCCGCCGCATGAACCCAGTTAATCCCCTGAAGTTGGGACTGAGTTTGACTGTACCGAGCCACAGATAGAAAATAAGGCGATAAATCAATCCCAGTAATCTTGGCTTGGGGATAAAGCGCTTGTAGGGCAAACGTACTCATCCCAACGCTACAGCCGAGATCTAGAATATCTTGGGGAGGCTGAGACAGATGAGCTTGCAGCAAATCGTGATAGCTTTGGCGGAGTTTTGCATCCCCTTGAGCGCCTGCATCTTTCCAAATTCCCGCATGAACGGCTTTCGCTGCAACTTCCACCTCTAAAGCCGCATCCCAACTCAGATTTCCTTCGTCATAAGCGTGGAAAGAGGTGACATAGTAATCGGGATAGCGCAATTGAGAATTTTGGACTGCTGCGAATTCCCCTTCCCAGTCATGAGCGCGCAGCGTTTCTACCTGCTGACGCCACGGTACGCCAATCTTTTCGGCCCGCTGAATCATCATTGTCCGCGCTCGGTGTTTCGCCAGGTCAGCGAGAGGCTTAATGGCTAAGATACCATTGACTAAACGAGAGGTCAGTCCAAGACTAGAGTTGGGATTGAGAGTTGCCGTCATTGCAATTTAAGCTTTAAATACCGTATTTGATATTCTCAAACTTTAGCAGAGCCAGCAATGCTTGAGAGCAAGCCTAGAGCAAAAATCGGAAGGTAACGTAGAGAGCCGCCACAACAAGCTGAATGGATGCAATGGGAATACTGTAGTTGAGAAATGTTCTAAATGAAATTCGCCGACCGTGCAATTCAGAAATTCCAGCAGCAACAATATTAGAAGATGCCCCCACCAGGGTACCGTTCCCCCCTAGAGTTGCACCAAACATCATGGCATAAAACAGGGGTAAAACTGCGGGTGGAAGTTGTCCAGAAAAGTTAGAAGGTAGAATTTCCGATCCGGCTAATCCCACATTGACGAGATATTGTTTCAGCAAAGGAACCATTGCAACCACTAAAGGAATATTTGGCACCAAACTGGACAGCAAGCCGACGATAAACAACAGCAAAATGGAGCCAACTGCAATATTTTGTTGCAAGATAACTGCTAGGACGTTAGAAAGTCCAGCAATTACGCCTGTTTTTTCTAACCCGCCAATCAGCACGAAAACGCTCATAAAGAAAATCAGCGTACTCCAATCTAAATCGCGCAAAATATGATTGACGGTATCAATTTTACTGTGATGGGCGAGCAGCATCGCTAAAGCAGCCCCCATCAGAGCAACGGCTGCTGGAGAAATGGGAATGGGGAGAGATTCGCCAATGGTGAAAAAGAGCAGAACGAAGGCAAAAATTAAGCTACCGACTGCTAATGTTCGCGGGTGATTGATTTGAGGATGAGGCAGTTTATTCAGGTTATCTAAATTTTTATGCCAAATTTGCCGAAAGACAAAGGGGAGAGTGACGGTGACTGCAATAATAGCGAGCAATCCCCCCAAGCTGAGACGGGTTAAGTAGTCGGAAAAACTGATATTAATTGCATCGCCGACAATAAAAGTTGCTGGATCTCCAACTAGGGTTAATAATCCAGCGCTGTTGGCGACAAATACCATTAAGATGAGCAAGGGCACAAAATCAACGCCAATTTCTTCGGCCATTGGCGGAATCAGTGGTGCTAGCAGCATGACGGTTGTTGCATTCGGTAAAACAGCACAAATTGGGGCTGTAATGGCTACAATTCCTAATAAGAGTCGCTTGCCTTGACCTTGGGCTAAAATAACAATTTGAGTGGCTAGGTATTCAAAGATTTTGGTCGGCTCAAAGGCTCTTACAATAACCATTACACCAAAAAAGAGTGCTAAGGTTGAGTAGCTATTACTGATATAGCCAATGGCCTCTGTTAAGGTCATGACATGGGTGAAAACTAGAAGCAATGCACCTAAAAAAGCTGCAATGGTAAGGTGCATCCACTCAGTCATGATTAAGACGATGACGCTAATGAACGTTACCGTTGCAACGAGAGAAGACCAGTTTTCCATAGCACCTTTCTACGTCAATTATGCAAGATCGATCGGCGAGCGTATCTTTTTGGGAAAGAACGTTTGTCGATCGGGTATACTATCTGCCGAGCCACCTAAAGAAATGTCAATCGAATCTCTCTTGAGTTTGAGCCATTCAGAGGGATGCGGCTGGTTGACTGACAACTCTTCTGGGTGTTGTGTTAGGTTGCCTCAAGCTTGACCTAACCTAGCCATGTTTTGTCAGGCAATTAGGGTTGCACGTTTAATCTCAGTCTAGAGAAGCTGACGAGTGCAGGTCATTTTTTTGTGAAAATGCTGTCTCTTCAATCTTCTTCCATTGCCTACGAAGTTAGCTGACGGGCTAGGGTTGGAAGATCCCCCTCTCTCCTTAAGGATCGACTCCTTAATTGGATTTGAGATACGCCCCGTTTAGGACACTTGGTTCCTCCGCTCTTCCTTTAAACTGCGCGATCGCACGTTACGATCGACAGGGTTGATTCGGCTGACTGGGTACTAATTTACCAGGGTAATTTTAGCACTGATTGGTTTTAGAGTCAATGAAGAGATTCAACTTCGGATTTTACTGAAAACCTCCCCATAAAAAAGGGGTTTCTTGTTAAGAAACCCAAAAAAAATAGTATTAAATATTGCAATTGGGCGATCGCGCTAACTCTCCCTGATTAACGGCTGCCGCTGCGAGAGGGATCTTCAATTTCAACCCGTTGCGCGGATTGATTAAAGATCACCGCTAAACGATTGGCTCGTCCCGTATCTAAAGAACCCGAACGCCAAACCCGATTGCGCCCCCCTTCAATAAAACGTAACTCATAATTTCCGGGAGGAACATCCAAAGAACGCCGCGTTTGGTTTCCAGAGAAAGAAAGCGTTTGGCGAGTCGAATTACCGACAATCTCAACGCGCACATTATCGCGAGTTTCCGAAATAAACTCCAGGCGAACTCGGCTGCGGCTGTCAGAACTGCGGCCATCATCCCAGCGCCAATCGCCATCGCTGGTGCGGCGATCGTCCCAACGCCAATCGCCATCGCTGGTGCGGCGATCGCGATCGCGAGCCAGATCCGTATTGCTCAGATCCGCCCCGCTCAAATTAGCCCCATCCGTTCTCACCCCCCGCGTATTGGCGCGTCGGAGGTTAGCATTGCTCAAATTGGCGCGGCGTAAATCCGCCCCATCCAGATTCGCGCGTTCTAAGTTTGCCCGTTCTAAATTCGCGTCTAACAAAACCACATCTCTGAGATCGGCCGATCTGAGATCGGCGCGTCGCAAATTCGCCCCCGGTAAATTCGCATCCCCCAATCGCGCACCCTGAAGCGTTGCGCGTTCTAAATCGGCTCTAGCCAGATTTGTGCGGCGCAGAGTCGTGTTGGTCAAATTCACATTTCGCAGTCTAGCGCGCTCTAAATTCGCCCGTTCCAGAGTTGCACCTGCCAGATTTGCGCCCTCAAGATTGGTGCTTCGCAGCCGCGCATCTTCTAAATTCGCCCCCGCCAGATTAGCACCGCGCAAATCCATGCCTTCAAAACTGGCCCCTCTGAGATCGCAACCCGTACACGCCTTAGTTGCCAGCAATAGCTTAACGTGATCGGGGTTAATCGCCAAAGCCGAGGTAGATGTACCGAACGTTAAAAGCAGTGCTGTAGTCCACAAGATTCCAGGTTTCATGTCTATTCCTCAGCAAACTATTCATTTAAGAGCCAGCACTTAAGCCGCTCCTGGTAATTAAGTTAACCTTTCCTCTACCGATCTTTACTAGGGTTAAGCTCTTGAAATCATGCGCTAGCGGATTTCTTCGGTTGAGTCAATCCGATACCTGTCTAGCTCGAATCCAATGTGGTTGATGACCTGAACTAGAAATAGAGAACTTTGACTCTTTCCCCTAGCTTAACCTGCGTTTCCCCGACTGGGAGAACAGCTAAAGCATTCGTCCGTGCTAAGTTAATCAAGTTCCCCGAACTGTGAGAGCCGGTAGCGAGTTCAAACTCACTCTCTTGAGCCGTAGGGATCAGTTGACCCCACAAATAGGTTTCTCGCCGTCCATCAGATTTGAGGGGCTGACGCGATCGCGCGATCGCCCATTTCGGCTGCCAACCCGTTGCCAGTCCAGAACGCTTTTTCAACGCCGGAACCACAAACCGCCAAGCCGTTACCAACGCCGAAACCGGATTTCCAGGCAAACCAAAATATAAAACAGAACGGCCTTCCGGCTGCATCGATTGGGAAAACGTCGCAAACGTCAAAGGTTTACCCGGTTTAATCGCAACCTGATGAAAATGCACCTTAGCCCCCAAGTCAGCCAGCACGCTATCAACATAATCGTAATCGCCCACTGACACCCCTCCAGAGGAGAGAATAATATCAGCGATTTGGGTTGCTTCTGCGATCGCCTCTCGAATCGCCTGGGGATTATCGGGCACAATCCCCAACATCAGCGGCACCCCGCCCGCCTGCTCGATCAGCGCCGCCAACGCATACTGATTCGAGTCTACAATCTGACCCGGTTGCAGCGGTCGATCGGGACTGACTAACTCGCTGCCCGTCGAAATAATCGCCACCCGCACCTGAGAAAACACCGAAACCTGCACGCATTGCGCCGCCGCTAATACAGCAATTTCCGGTGCAGATAATAGCGTACCGCGATCGAGCAAAGGCGCTCCGGCCTGATAATACTCCCCTTGGCGGCGAACAAACGCCCCTAGCTGACTCGGCGCTGTCAAAATATAAACTTGCGAACCCTCGGTGCGGGTATTTTCCTGCATCACCACCGTATCTGCACCGGATGGCATCATCGAACCCGTGAGAATGCGGGCGGCTTGTCTGGGCGCGATCGCCATTTGCGGGGCATAGCCTGCCGGAATTTCCTCAATAATGTCTAAAATTGCTGGATTTTCAGCACTGCACTGACTCACATCCGCATAGCGCACCGCATATCCATCCATCGCCGAGTTATCCCAGTGAGGAAAATCCAACCGGCTGGTAACGGGAACTGCAACAACTCGCCCGACTGCTTCCCAAAGATCTACGATTTCAGTATCGGAAACGCCCATCGGTTGAGCTTCGTTGAGAATAATGGCTTCGGCTTCGTTAACTGGCAGCATAGTGAGGATCGATCGTTGCTTCCCTCAATTGTACGGGCAGACCCTTCCTCCTGAGATCCTGAATCCACCAACCAACCGTTGAACTAACCCTTCCCGGAAGCCTGAATAGGAATATATTGATTATGAATAATCCCATCAGTAACCTTTACCGTCCAATCGCGCCGTGGAGTGGGCGGCTAATTTTACCCCAACCTTCCCAACGAAAACCCGACGGGGGGGTCTTTATCCAAATTCAAAATGCGCCATCTTCCCATCGCTTTCTGGTGGGGAAACAAGCGTGGGTGAAGTGGCATTCCACCTCCCACCATACGCTCTGGCTGTCGCGGGCCACTCTTGACCTCAAATTCGACAGCACCACTTACAATAGCATCGAGAAAACCCAAGCGATCCATCCCAAACGCCTCGACGGGTGGCAGAAAGTTAGCCCCCTAGAATCCCTAGCAGGGGCGCGTCCGGATGATGACGTGCAGGTTGAACTCAATGTAATTAGCGCCACTCAGGAAGGCAATAGTTGGGTTCTCAGCATTGGAGACGAACCCTATCAAATTGCCGGGGTGACAAAGGGTTTGGTGACTTTCGTTGGCCCGGCGGGAGATCGGCGCTATCGGGTTAGGCACTATAACCCCGCCAGCAAAGCCTTTAACGGCCCTGAAGAGATTGTTTCCTGTCCGGATGCGGGGGCGATCCGTAGCGGACAGACTGTGGAACAGAGTTCGCTGGTGAATATTGAAAAATCGCCGCTGAATGCGGGGGGTTGGTATATCTACGGTCATTCTGACAGTCAGGGGACTTTTGTCGTTGCTGCCCTAGAACCGCTAGAAGCAATGCAACTGGTCGCAACCCAAATGACGACAGGACGCCAGGAAACGCAAGATTATTATGTGGCTTCTAAATGGCAAAATTTGCCCCAACGTCGGATTGAAAAAACCTTGGTGGATAACAATAGCAAGGTTCTGGCGGCTTCAGAACGGACGGCTGCTCTACGCGAGAGACGAACCCGCGAACTTTGGTATCTTAACGATGTCGCCTTAACAATCCATACCTTTGGCTGGCGGGGCGGCCCTAGGGGGAATAATCCCCCGTTAGGACTGGCACCGGGACATTTTTCCTTTGGGTTTGCGAAAGTGATTCGCGATGAATTTACAGGTCATTTGCGCTTCGATCTGGTTCATCGCCAGGTGTACGCCCATAACAAGGAAGGCATTATTTCTGGGGCGATTCGCTGGCACGCTTATGTGGGCAGTCTGAAGCGCGGCTGGATGTATACGGTACCGATTTCTGAGGTGATGCTGCGGATGCCTGAGTTTACGGTGCCTTATAAATTGGGCGATCGCACTTTCGATCCGCTCAAAACCATTGAACAGGAACTGGCGTTTACCTGCGCCCGCTATCGCACCGGGCCGGGAAATGGGGCTTCGGTGGTGACGCCTGCCACTTCCTGCGTTAAAGATTCCTGTCAGTCCTTGTTTGCGGCTATCAATCGCTTAGATGCCGAAGTTCTCAACGATCCGGTCATTCGACGCTGGATGCAGGACAATTCCCAAAGTTTTGATGCCCAACGCTTCCAACGTTTAGATACGCTGCTCAAAGATGTCCTCGACCGGATGTTAATTCCGTTAGGATATGTGCCAAAAGGCTGGCGCGGCGATCGCGAATATCTGGCCGCCCATCGCCAAGGGGGACTGTTGGGCAATACGATCGAAGCCTTGCGATCGTGGAAAACAATGCTACCGCGTCGGGCAGAAATGGAGTTAGCACAAGTGATGGCGCGGCATGGGGCAACGTTTTGGGATATTAAGGGGGCTATGTTGGGAGGTGAGGTGCCGGGAATTGTGCCGATCCCGCCGGGAACCCTTTTGTGATAAACCTGAAGTGTTGATCTAATCTTCAAAGTAACGTTGAAGACTCGTCGCAAACAGCTGTTAGTTTATGTCGCCCTCGACGATCCCGAAGTCCCCAGCCAGGGGGCGTACTTGGTGGCGATCGCCTTTGGGGGTGAAGACTCTCCCGCGAGTCGAGAACAAGCCAAATTTGAGCTAGAACGGCGGTTTGAAGAGGAGTTACCCCCCTTCGACCGCTATCCCTTTGCTTTTCCCAATGGCTTATCCGTTGAGCAAAATATTATTCATATCCCAGAGGATTTTATTGTGGCAAGAAAAACCGGAACATCTGACGCCGCTATCGATTTAGAAGGCATTCCCGCCGAAAAGCGTACGGAGATTGAAGCCATTTTAAATGGGGCGGCCGAAGCGATCGCCAAAGCGCGGCTAGCAACAGCCCTAGCCAAAGCCCATCAAGCTGCCTTACCCTACGCAGACCTGTTGCGGCTGATTTTCGACCCCTCCGGACAGCAATATCTCACGGAGGAACAATGCGCCCTCATTGAAGATAAAGCCTTTGCCAAAGCGATTAAAGAGTTGGCTGAAGCGAAAGCCGAAATGACTCGATTTGACCTTACGGCAACGGGAGATTGGCAACTGATTTTAGACTGCATTCTCTCTGAAGAAGTCGCTCAAGAGTTAACGGTGAATCTCCCCGCCGAGAAGCGATCGCCCTCCAAAGCTAACGGACAGGTTGCTGCCAGCCCGTCAGAGTGATCGCCCCAGTCTACTCTAAAGCGCGCGTCTCGTCGCTCAAAGGCGGGCGATAGACGACGGTTTCCGCATCAATATCCTCTTCGCTGAGGGTGCTTGAAGAGGGAACCGCTACCGGCTCATCTTCAGCCATTTCAATCGGTAAAACCGATGTGGCATCATCCCCAGAAGAATCCGTCGTGGGTTCTTCTTTAATACTTTGAGTGGCGATCGCTTGACTGTAAGCTTGGTATTGCTCCCAAGAAAAGAAAGCCCCCTTGGCGCGGGCAATATCCCAACTGCTCTCATCCATCTGCGTTTCCACCAGACACGCATTATTAAGCTGGGTTGATTGCAAATTGCAGCGCTGTAAATTAGCGCCCATCAAGTTCGCCCCTTCCAAATTGGCTCCCGTGAGATTCGCCCCCGTGAGATTGGCTCCCGTTAAATTAGCCCAAGAAAGATTGGCTTCCTTGAGATTCGCCCCCACCAAGTTAGCCTCCACTAACACCGAGGCTGACAGATCGGCGGCTTGTAAATTGCCCCCGGCAAGTAACGCGCGATACAAATAAGTCCCGCTTAACTGGATTGATTTGAGACTGTAGCGCACCCGCAACCAGAAGGAATTGGGAGACAAGACTGCCGTCCGTCCCGCTAGCGCTAGCAGTTGACTGGGGTTAAACTCCATCGGTTCTTCTGCACTGAGCGCTTCTGGGGGGGCGTTCTGTTTGCTACGTTTGGGCGTAGCATTGCCACAGGGCCAGAAGGGAAGATTTGCCTCTCGCCGACAGGCACACAGGAGCAAGAACGTATTTAAACCCACCGCCGCATCAATTTGCAGCACGTTCAAAGAATTATTAAACTGTTGCAAATGCTGGCGGGCTTTGTGGGCGATGCCCTCATCCATCCATCGTCCCCGACAATAGGAGCGGTAAAAGCGATGCAAGCGAGCAAACAAAGTCCGGAAGCGAAAAGCTTCTTCATCGCGGGCTTCTTCGCGCCAAAGGCGTTCGGCAATTAAATCCTCCATTTCTAAAGGGAGAATGCCATAGCCCAAAAGGTTGTAAAGATGCTGGGCGATCGCGCTTTTGTCATCGGTAGCAAACTTTAACTCCCCGTAGGGATCTCGGACAATATGCGCTAAAGCCTTCAGTTGGGAGGCGATCTCCTCGGCGCAGAGGTATTCTCCCAAACTGCGATGGGCAAAACCAACGCGCTGAAAGGTTTGTTGGAATTTGGAGGTGTCGGTTTGAACCTCTTCAAAGCGGAAACAAAAGGCCGCTAGCGTCGGTTCATCCCCTAAATAGGATTGGAGGGCATCGTAATGAATGGTGGCGCGACCGCTTTGTAAGATACTCAGCGCCGTGGTTTGCATCGCCGCGCGGATTTGATGCGGTTGGCGAGTTTTTAGTAAATTGGCGATCGCCTCGGTGCGCCGTCCCGCATGGGCCAAACCGACTCGACCCGGCGTTTCCAAGCGACCCGAAACCGACAACCCAGCGGTCGGTTTGCCCAATAACCAAGTCAGCAAGCGGTCGTAAATTTCAAACTTAACCTGGGGATAGGGCATCTGAAAGACCGACTCGTGCAGCAAGCCATCCCGATGCAAGATCCCCAAAAAGTACAGCATCAAAGGTTGGCGAACCAAATTGGCTAACTCTTTAGTCGGCGGTGTCGGACGAAAGAGGCCGCCCTGCTTAAGGAAATTAAAGTAAGCCTGAGCGATATTTTTGGTTTGCAAGCGCGACCAATGCTTAAACCACTGTTTGACCTCATCTTGACCCATCGGCGCGATCGCAATTCGCCGCAGATGAGACAGCAGCGGCGTTTGGCTGTGCGTCGAAGAAATATGCAGCGTTTCAATCCCCGCCCGACTCAGCGTCCCATTCCGGCAGGTAATAAACACCTTATGGCGCGGCAAACCCGTCGGCCCCGCGTACTGAGACTGAAAGCGGACAATTTGATCCATCAACAGCCAAATCTGATCTTCAGCTAACGGCGATCGCGGTAACTCATCCAAACCATCAAAAACCAGCAAGCAAGGCGAGTGAACCGGAGACAGCCAACCATCAGCACAAGTAAAGTTACCCAACGGCAGCGCGGATAAGAGCGTTTGCTCTAACGTCGTTCCCAACGTCACATCCCGCAGGCGAATTAACACCGGCATCCAACTGGGATAAAACTCCGAAGCCACCTTCGCCGCCCACATTTGGCAAAAGCTGCTCTTTCCCTGACCGGGCAACCCTTCCACCACCGCAATGCTGCTGAGATCGCTCAGTTGCGTCTTAGCCCATTCCATTAAATCCACCGGGGGAGGATTGCTGCCCAACGTCCCATCATAGACCACTCCCTTGAGTGGCACATGAATATCGTTGAGGGAGAAACACTCCTCAAACATCGGTTGGCTCAGAGCAATGTTAAAACCTGCCCGATAGCGTTCCCTGGCGAGATCGATGGGCATCGGGCCGAGGGTGGGGGTGGGTGGAGGCGACACTTCAAGCAACTCGTAGTCATCGCTTTCATGAAGGCTTTCGCTCCAAGACGCCACCGTTCCCAAACGCACAAACTTTTGTAACTGGGGAAGCGCCGACGAATGCAGCGCGATCGCTTCGAGCAATTCCCCCGGCAAACCATGACTCAAGCGCCCGATCAACAGTTGACTCTCAATTTCCTCAGCACCATTCGCCATTAACCAGGCACTCGCCGTCTGATTAATTTGCTGCACCAGCAGCGAAGCACTCCACTGAGACAACGCTTGCTCCGCCTGGGTGTCGCTGAGATGACCCGGACGCAGGGTTTGCAGCAAATCCGGAAGCTGAGGCTGATTGAGGGCAATATTATTTTGCAGTTCGTCCGTGGGCAGCATCGCCCGATTAATCCACGGTCGGCGCACGAGGGTTTCCTGCTGCAAGAGCCGATCTAAACCGTTGAGATAAGCAATTTGAAACACAAGCCACGTCCCTTCGTTGCGCTTGAGCGGCTTTTTCTGACTGAGGACGCGCAGCAAACACCCCATTAACTCCGCCAGGGGAGAGAGTTCTGGCCAAGCGATCGCGATCGGCAATTCAAAAATCTCAGCCAGCACCGCAACTTCAAACAAACTGAGACTTTTAAATTCCAGATCTTGAGCGATACGGAACGCGATTCCCGCCATCTGGGCCCCCGCGACCCACTTCAGCCGGGCTAGTGTGAGGTTACGTTCTGCTAGCCAATGCCGAATACTTAGGTTCATCCCTTGTGTTCTAGTTCTACTACAACAAAACCGCTATTGGACATTATCTGTCATCCGCTTAGGTCTACTTGTAATTTAGTGTGGCACGAGATCCGGCTGACTAATTTTTCGCTCTAGACCCAATTAACCATTACAATGTCCAAAGAATTTGGATTAACTCCAGGACAAGGCACCCCCAGAGAGTCCTCAGCTTGGGTTTTTGCCCTGAAGCCTTCGGAGTCAAAAGCATCCGGATTAACCCAATTCAAATGGGGTATTAAACTACACCCCCTTGCTGAACCCATCGATCTGACCTGCACGCGCTAGACAACAGAACGCAGACCTGAATTGCCACTATTAAAGACTGTCATAAGCAGCGTCGGATCGGTTGAAGACAACAGTAGACTAAATAACGAAAAACCAGGCAACTTATTCGTTCGCGAAGCGTTCCGAAGGAAATCGTCAGCCATGACTAGAAGGCAGTTTGACAGAACTCAAAATTCAATTTTTCGCCGTTCTCGCCGCCCCCCCAGACCCAAAAATGCCCCGGCTAGCTCGGCCAGCGACGATGCCTATGCAGCGACGATTTCCGAATTAAGTGCCGAACCCCCTGCCAAGCGGATCGCTCAACCGCCCCCTCCCCAAGAGAGACGTTCGTCTCGGAAGGGGGGAGCATCTTGGGGTTTGCCTTTATTGTGGCTGACGATTGTGGGGTTGTTGGGCGGAACGGGTTATGCGGCCTTTTTATTGCTGACGCTGGTACCGCCGCCTCCCAATTGCGAACAAGTTTCTCCGATTGCGGCTGATAGCGAACGCTTGTATTGTGCGAATCAGGCGGCAAGTTCTCGCCAGCTTGAAGATTTAGTTGCAGCAGTGGCGCTGGTGCGAAATTGGACGGAGGAGCATCCGCTTTATCGCGAGTCCCAACGGTTTTTAGAGGAATGGTCTAAGGGGATTTTGGCGATCGCCTCTGCCAAAATGAGCGATGGCGATTTACAAGAGGCGATTAAAATTGCTGGAAATGTCCCGGAAAGCAGCCCCCTATACGACCGAGCGCAACAGCAAATTGCAGCTTGGCAAAGTAATTGGGATAAAGGTGCGGCAATTTATGAGGAAGCCCTCGAAGCGCTGAAAAATCAAAACTGGGGATTGGCCAATCAAAAGGCAGAAGAGTTAAGCCGACTCAATAACGAGCATTGGCGCGCTCAACGCTACAACGAGCTAACCCGGTTTATTGCCTCCGAGCAACTGGCTCGTCGGCGTTTATCCCAAGCCAGAGAACTCGCCGAATATCAAACGGTGGCTCGCTTAAAAGAAGCGATGGATCTGGCGCGACAAGTTGAGTTAAAAAGCTTTGCCCGTCCGGACGCTCAAGCAGAGATTGCCCGCTGGAGTCGCGCTTTGCTGAAGATTGCTGACGAACGGCTAGCGGCTAGAGATTTAGAAGGTGCGATCGCGGCAGCTAATACCGTGCCTCCAGATTCCTCGTTGTCTAAGGAAGCCGAGGATTTTGCGATCCTCAGTCGCGCTACGGCTATGTCTTGGAAAGATAATCTGATGATGTTGCTGGAAGCTCAGGCGATCGTGGGCGAAATCCAGCCGGATCGCCCCCTATACGAGCGAGCGCAAGCCCAAATTCAGACTTGGCAGGCGAGTATCCAAGACTTGCTACAAATTCAAGTGGCGAGCGCTGTAGCTAGCGTAGGACAGCCTTTAACCTTTAGATTGGCTGATGAGTTAGCGCAAATGGTGGCTCAAGATCGCCCGCGCCGGATTGAAGCTCAAACCAAGATTGCCTCGTGGCGCAAGGAAATTCAAAGCATTCAAGACCGACCCTTTATTATTCGGGCGCGTCAGATTGCTCAAACCGAATCGATCGAGGGTTTGAAAGCGGCGATCGCAGAAGCGTCTCGCGTGGAAATCGGCAGACCGCGCCGGATTGAAGCCCAAACCTTGATCGCCCAGTGGAATAAGAAAATTGAAGTCTTAGAAGATCAACCCATCCTCAATGAAGCGCGATCGGTGGCTAACAGCGGCAATCTTGCTCAAGCCATTACCGTCGCCCAACGGATTCAACCCGGTCGCGTTCTTTATACCGAAGCTCAAGATGCGATCTACGGTTGGACAATTCAAATTCAAGTGGCTGAAGACCGAGCCATTCTCAATGATGCCAGCTATCTGGCTTCCATTGGACAGTATTCCGAAGCGATTCGGACGGCTTCTCGGATTCGCTGGGGACGACCGCTATACGATGAGGCTCAAGGCTCCATTGCGCGGTGGACGGCCGAACGCAATGCCCTCTTCGCACCGCCACCCCAACCCGCGCCGAGAGGTTTCTCAGAACCGCCAGCTTCCTCTTGGAACGAGCCAGAACCGGCTCCTTACTATCCTCCGGAACCTGCACCGGAACCCGCGCCTCCCCCGCTAGAAGCGCCCATTGCTCCAGAGTTTGGCACGCCGTCAGATGCACTGCCTCCGCCTGAATAACGGGTTGGATAGAGGATGCCCATCACTGAGAATTAGGATGGGGATCTTTAACGGTCTCCTGCTCGAATAGAGGGATAGGAGTATGTCACAATGCGTTAAAGCGTTTTGCCGCGATCGCCCACTCTGTAGCAGCCCTGAAGGAAGATGAGTACATCGGTTCTCCAATTAGCTTTAGTCGATCCCGATCCAATCTTCCGTTTAGGGTTGAAAACTTCCCTGCAAGCGGTTTCGGGTTTGCAGGTGGTGGCGGATGGCCCCACCAGTCTTTCGGTTTTGGAACAGCTTCCGAGCAGCGAACAGGAGAACGCTCAACCTCCGGTTAATTTAGTGATTTTGGATTGGTCGGCCCAGGAGAATCCCCCTGAACCCCAGTGGCAGGCGCTTCAGCAGGCTTATCAGCCTTGGGAGTCGCGCTATCCCCAGTTGGGGGTCTTGTTGTTGACGGGGAAAGCCGATCTAGAGACTTTGGCGTTTGCTCAAGTGCTGGGAGTTCGCGGATATTGTCGTAAAGGGATGGCGATCGCCGATTTGATTCAGGCGATTCGGACTTGTGCGACGGGAGAAACCTATGGGTTCGCAATCTTAGAACCCTCGCCCGCAGCGCCATTGAGAGGGCGAATGTTGGCACGTTGGCGCGATCGCCTCCATCAGTCGGGGATCGAGCAAATTGAATCTGCGATCGCCGAATTGAGCGGTTATTTACAAAATCCAGCACTTCCAGTTCTCGAAAGAGCCGTCATTGCTGGACGGTTGCGCGAACTAGCAGCGGCGCGTTGGGTGGTCAATCAACTACTAGCAGCCTCTCCCTCGCCCAATAACGCCCCCCCAATTCCTCCTCCTCCCGAAAATACGACGGCGAAGCGTCCCCCCATTAATCCCCGTTCTGCCCTCGTTCCTGCGGCGGAAAGCAGCTTGAATCCCCAGTCAGAAATGGCCTTAGAAGGCTCTCTCAATCGTTTGTTTGCCGCCCTCGAAGCGCAGTTACAATACAGCCTCAAAAACTTAACCGATGAGCCGTTAGAAATTGATATTCTGCGAGAAGAGAAACGGCGAGAATTACTCAAAATCATTTTGCAGCGTTTAACTGAAACCGTTCGCGAACTGCAATTGGGTCAAGTGAATGTGCTTTCCCTTTCTCAGAAAGTGGATGCCATTTTACAGGATTTATGGTCGGCTTCAATTACCGATTTTTTTGGTAAATATTATCACATCAAAATTGCCAACACTGAATACGATCTCGTTCCAATTCTGTTGGAAAATATTCCGCGCATTCAATCGGAAATTCTTAAGAAAATCCCCTTAGTTCTAGAACTTTTCTCCTATTGGTTATACGAAACACCTTTAATGATTGAGAATGTGCTGTATAGTTACGGCACGCCAGAAGCCGATAAACGTGCAGAAATCTTAGCGCAAAACCTGATTATTCAAGTTGCGAATGCCGTCATTCAGCCGTTATTAAATCGATTTGCCGATATTGTAGAAATCAAACAAGACTTTTACGATAAACAACTCCTTTCCACGCGAGAAATTGAGCGATTCCGCAACGACTTGAGCTGGAAATATCGCCAAGTTGAGCTTTTTGGGGAACCTCAAAATATGTTTGAAAGCCAATATGTTCTCCTCGCCCTCGACTACCGAGGTATCAAGAAAGTTAAAATCTATCATCCCAGACGCCAAGAACTCGAACGACTCCGGGGGGTTCGCTATGCAGTCACCCTCCTGCTAGAAGCCAGAGATGCGATCGCGCCCAGAATTCGGGCGATTCTCTCCTTCTTAGGCTCAGGCGTCATTTATTTATTAACCCAAATTGTGGGGCGGGGTATTGGCTTAATTGGACGAGGAATTCTACAAGGATTAGGCAGTTCAATCCCAGAAAGTCGCTTTAGTCGCAACAGCGATTCTCGTAAATAACTCGCTTATTCCCAACTCTCAATCTGCAAATCTTCATCGCTAGATTCCGATAAAATTGCCCCAGTTAAATTTGCCGCCTGCAAATCAATTCCGGTGAGATCTGCGTCTTGTAAATTGGCATCAATTAAATCCGTCCGATTTAAATTCGCCTCGGCTAACTTACCATTGCGTAAATCGACCCCCACTAACAGCGCGTCGCTTAAATTGGCATAACTTAAATCAGCTCGTTTCATATCGGCTTGATTCAACGTTGCTCCCGTTAAATTTGCCCAACTCAAATCAGCACCAATCAGTTGAGCGCCCGCAAACCGGGCACCAATCAAGCGAGCGCTACATAAATTAGCACCCGTTAACGTTGCTGCTGTCAAATCGGCTCCCGTCAAATCCGCCTTACTCAAATCCGCACCGCTGAGATTCGCGCCCGTGAAGTCAACGCCCCGTAAATTAGCACCGCTCAGGTTTGTTCCCTCTAGTACCGCCTCCTTCAAACAAACGAGCGGTAGAGAAACCCCGGCTAAATCAGCTCCACTCAACAAAACCTGGCTAAAGTTCTGTTCGCCTGCGGCATAGCGATGCAGCAGCTCTACTGCGTCTATATCCATAATGTGACTCACCTCTGTTTGCGTCTGTTGGTTTTGCAGGGAGAGGAGTTGGGTTGTTAACTCGGCAGAAACGGAGATTCGGTAGAAGTCAATCGATCTACCGTACCTCTAAGCAATACTATTCGTGAGTGACACCATCCGGCATAATCGCCCCTCGCAAATCCGCATTCCGCAGATTTGCTCTGCTGAGGTTAGCATCAATCAGCATGGCTTGACTTAACTTTGACTCGCTGAGATTTGCCCAACTCAAGGATGCCTGATAGAGATTGGCAGAGCGTAAATCCGCATTCCGCAAAGTCGTCCAACTCACGTTAGCGCGTCGGAGGTTTGCTTTGAACAAAACGGCTGCTCTTAGGTTAGCACCGCTGAGGTTTGCAAAGCTCATATCGGCTCGCGTCAAATTCGCCTCTTCTAGGGTGGCACCGCTTAAGATGGCATTCGTCAGGTTTGCTTCTTCGAGATTCGCTAAACTCAGAAGCGTGTAGGTTAAATTGGCTCCTTCCAGACTTGCTTTAATCAAAACTGCTCCGATCAGTTTGGAACGGCTGAGGGTTGCCTGACGGAGAATGGCTTGGGAGAGGGTCACGTCGGTCAGATTGGCTTCGCTAAGGTTCGCTTGAGAAAGATTCGCTTGCGAGAAATCCGCCTCGCTGACATTTGCCCCCCGCAAACCGGCTCCGGCTAAATTGGCTCCCCTTAAATTAGCTCCTACAAGATTAGCGCCTATCAAGTTGGCATCTTGTAAGTCGGCTCGACTTAAATCTGCACCCTTTAAATTGGCTTCCCGTAGGTTTACCCCTCTCATTTCAGCGCCACTGAGATTGACTTCAATCATCTCAGCTTCCCGCAAGTTGGCTTCAACTAAAGAAAGTCCGCTCAGTAACGTTCGACTGAGATTCACTTCCCGAAAGTCTCTTTCACCTGCTTGATAGCGCCTCTGGAGTTCCAAAGCTTCCATAACAATTTGTTTCATATCTTCTTGGCTGGGAAAGATCGAGCTTACTGTTTAGATTGCCCAAACAGATGAGTGAGCTTCGCAATTTCTAGATCGGGAGTTGCTTGCAGTCCAAACAGGTCTGGTTTTCTCTTTATCAGTATTGCCTTTTCAGGGAGTCTAAGGCTACCCAAGGGAATCAAACAGGGATGAGACAATCTTAGGATATAGAGCGGACAAGGTTGGGGGTAGAGGAAATTGTAGTCATGCTGTCGCTCCCCAACCTCAGCTTTCTCGATCTGTCGGTTTACTTTTCACCGTTTTCAAAGGATATCAGGATGTCTGAAAGTTATCGTACTCCAGTGGTGAGCGATCGCCGATTGGTCTAAAATGTTGGCGCAAGCGTGCGGCGAATCTGGCAATCGTCCCCAATGCTACCGGCAAAACGGTAAGATTCTACTCTAATCTCCTATTCCCTAGATCGTCCTTAAGATGGCAGAAACACTCTTTTTCAATGCATTGCGCGAAGCTGTTGATGAAGAAATGGCACGCGACGCCACAGTCTTCGTGCTTGGCGAAGATGTCGGTCACTATGGGGGTTCTTACAAAGTCACCAAAGACCTCTATAAAAAATATGGCGATCTGCGTCTGCTCGACACGCCGATCGCCGAAAATAGCTTTACGGGATTAGCCGTTGGCGCAGCAATGACGGGTCTGCGTCCGATTGTTGAAGGGATGAATATGGGATTTCTCCTGCTTGCCTTCAACCAAATTTCCAATAATGCCGGGATGTTACGCTATACCTCCGGTGGGAATTTTACAATTCCGATGGTGATTCGCGGCCCTGGTGGTGTCGGTCGCCAACTCGGTGCAGAGCATTCTCAGCGCTTAGAGGCGTATTTCCAAGCGGTTCCTGGGCTGAAAATTGTTGCTTGTTCGACGCCCTATAATGCCAAAGGGTTACTGAAATCTGCGATTCGCGATCGCAATCCGGTGCTATTTTTTGAGCATGTCTTGTTGTACAACCTCAAGGAAGATTTACCGGAAGAGGAATATTTATTACCCCTCGACCAGGCGGAGGTGGTTCGCTCCGGTCAGGATGTGACGATTTTGACCTATTCTCGGATGCGCCATCATGTTATGCAGGCGGTGAAGACGCTAGAAAAAGAAGGGTTCGATCCAGAAGTGATCGATTTGATTTCCCTCAAACCTCTAGATTTTGAGACCATTGGCGCTTCTATTCGCAAAACCCACCGGGTTGTGATTGTTGAAGAGTGCATGAAGACGGGGGGAATTGGGGCAGAATTGATTGCTTCGATTAACGAACGCTTTTTTGATGAATTGGATGCGCCGGTGATTCGCCTGTCTTCTCAGGATATTCCCACGCCCTATAACGGGATGTTGGAGAATTTGACGATTGTGCAACCGCCGCAAATTGTGGAAGCGGTGCAAAAGATGATGGCGCTTCAGGTCTAGAAGCTAATATCACATTTTACATTATTGTCAAGTCCGCTTGAGGGCGGGCTTGCTTGCTTTCGGGAGGGCGATCGCACCAGAGTCTCGATGCTCAATCCCAAAACGAGATATCATAGCACTGATTGCAGGTTCTCAGCGTGATGGATCGCTCAGAAATCAAAATCATCAAAATTTTCTAACCGGGGTAAGGCTTAGACCGAGCCACCCCTGCGATCGCCTTAATTTTATGGGATTGAGCTAAAGCCATTATGGGAAAACAGCGTTCTATATTAGCTTTGATTTTTGTGCTGGTCATTGCAGCCATTACGATCTTAGTCCGGGTTCCCACGCAACTGGGTCTGGACTTGCGGGGGGGCGCGCAACTCACCCTCCAGGTTCTCACCACTGAAGAAGTCCCGGAAATTAACGCCAGAGTGCTTGAAGCCGTGCAGCGCGTTGTGGAAGGGCGCGTGAATGCGTTAGGCGTTTCCGAATCCCTGGTGCAAACCACCGGACAAGATCAACTGATTATCCAACTGCCGGGGGTAAACGATCCAGCCCAAGCCGAACGGGTATTGGGGGGAACCGCGCAACTCGAATTTCGCTCCCAACGTCCGGGGACTGAAGATCAATTTCCGATTGAATTTCAAATTCTCAGAACCCTAGAAGCGCAACAGGCAGAACTGCGGGCTAGCGGTGACGAGCAGGCCTTACAGGAAAATCAAGCAGAAATTGAACGCCGCAATCAAGCCATTCTAGAACTTTTTGAACCCGTCGGCTTAACGGGGAGCAACCTCAATGATGCGTTTGCTCAACCTTTACCGGCAGGCAATAACTGGAATATTATTATCCGCTTTGATGCTCAAGGGGGCGATCGCTTTGCCGAATTGACCAAAAACTTAGCCGGAACCGGTCGCAGTATTGGGATTTTCCTAGACGATCGCATTATTAGCGCCCCCATTGTCGGCGTTGAATTCGCAGAAACAGGCATTGTCGGCGGTAGCGCCTCCATTACCGGCAACTTTACCACCCAAGAAGCTAGCGATCTGGCCGTACAACTGCGAGGCGGTGCGTTACCCGTTCCCGTTGAAGTGATCGAAAACCGCACCGTTGGCGCAACCCTCGGCCGCGATAGCATTCAACGCAGTATCTATGCAGGGTTGGGCGGTTTAGTGCTGGTGCTGATCTTCATGGTGGTTTATTATCGCCTACCGGGTGCGATCGCCGATCTCGCCCTCACCATTTACGCCTTATTCACCCTGGCGCTGTTTAACCTCCTCGGCGTTACCCTGACCTTACCGGGTATTGCTGGATTTATTCTCAGTATTGGTATGGCAGTTGATGCCAACGTGCTGATTTTTGAACGGACTCGCGAAGAGTTACGCACCGGAAAAAGCTTGTATCGTTCCGTAGAAGCCGGATTTTTCCGCGCCTTCTCCAGCATTCTCGATGGGAATGTCACCACCATTATTGCTTGTGCTGCTCTGTTCTGGCTCGGTTCTGGGTTAGTGCGAGGCTTTGCCTTAACCCTCGGTTTAGGCGTCGCTGTCAGCATGTTTACCGCCTTAACCTGTAGCCGCACGTTGATGCTATTCGTATTAACCATTCCAGCGCTGAGAAAACCAGAGTGGTTTTGTCCCAACCTACCGCCTACGGCAAAAGCCGCAACCCGCTAAGAAAAAATCTCAGACAACGGACGGCTTGCAATACTAAAATCAACATTGCGGCGCGTCGAATGTCGATTAGGATCACGAGTAACCAGCCAAAATGAAACTGCAAATTATTAAACAGCGATCGCTCTGGTGGGCTATTTCCGGCGCAGTTGTCCTCGCCGGAATTCTCTCAATGCTGATTTCGGTTTCGCGACCCGACATTCGCGCGCCGCTGCGACCGGGGTTAGACTTTATTGGGGGAACCCGCCTGCAACTCGAACGAGACTGCACGCAACCGGGGAATTGCGACGAACCCATTGATGTCGCCCAAGTGCGAAACATCATGGCCGAGCAAGGTTTAGCCGGAAGCAGCATTCAAGTTTTAGGGGAAGAACGCCAAGCCTTAAGCATTCGCACCCGCGATTTAAATACGGAAGAACGAACCTCACTGCAAGCCGCTTTAACCGAATCTCTCGGCGCTTTTGACCCCCAGAGAACTCAAATTGACACGGTTGGGCCAACTTTAGGACGCCAACTGTTTATCGAAGGAATGCTGGCGTTGCTGGTGGCTTTTGCCGGAATTACGATCTATTTGACGTTCCGCTTCCAGCTAGACTATGCCTTCTTTGCGTTTGTGGCGCTCTTTCACGATGTTTTTGTGACGTTGGGGATTTTCTCCATTCTGGGGTTGGTCATTGGTTTAGAAGTCGATAGCTTATTTATCGTGGCGCTATTGACCATTATCGGCTTCTCGGTCAACGATACTGTGGTGATTTATGACCGAGTTCGGGAAGTGTTGCAGCTCAATCCTGGCGAGCATATCAATGATGCAGTCAATGATGCGGTGAATCAAACCCTGAGTCGTTCCATTAATACCACGCTGACCACACTCTTACCGCTGGTTGCAATTTTCTTCCTGGGCGGCGAAACGCTCAAATATTTTGCTTTAGCGCTGATTATTGGCTTTATCGCGGGTTCTTACTCTAGTATTTTTGTGGCGAGTTCTCTGCTGGCGTGGTGGCGGGAACGTACGGGGAAAGCGATCCTGGCGGAAGCGGTAACGGCTGAATCTGCGGATGAGCCTGAATCTGGAACTTAAAAGACGGTGAGCAAGTTTTCTCAGCCTAATTCGTCAAGTTCTCCGGAACTCGATCCTGGCTTTCAGGCACAGGTTCAGCGCCTGCACGAACTCATTGTTTGGTGTCGCTGGCTGGTTGTTGGGGGGCTATGGTTGAGTATTGGGTTGTTGAGTTTGTGGGAGTTACGGGCTGAAATTGCACTGTTGCAAGCCGGGTTTACTTGGGCTGCGGTGCGCTATGGGTTGTATGACAATCCCCTGCCAGCGTTAGGATTATCTTTATGCGTGGGGATGACGACGGCGGTGTTGGTCTGGCAAAGTCGTAATATTCTCCAAGGTCGCTCGCCCCATTACCAACGACAACTGGAAAGAAGTGTCTGTCGCATTCGCCAGCAAGGATCGACGCATCCTTTGTGGAAGTGGATTTGTAATTCTTAGAATCCTGGCTATTTTTTCAGAAACATAACGCATCGCTAACCCGATCAGTCTGTTGCGCTCATTTCTGGACATAATGGAAAGTTAAGCGGGTGAGGTCTTGAGATGAAGGAATTAGACCGTTGCTATCAAGTGTTGGGCTTAAAACCAGGGGCTTCGTTGGAAGAGGTGAACCAAGCCTATAAGGATTTGGCGTTTATTTGGCATCCCGATCGCATTCCCCAGGATAATCCCCGCCTGCAACAAAAAGCGCAAGAAAAGCTGAAGGAAATTAATCAGGCTCGCGAGCAGTTGCGATCGCTCCAACCTCAAGCTCGCCCCGTTGCGCCCCAGCCTGCACCCGCCCCGCGCCCTGCGCCTGCGCCTGCGCCTTCTCCTCAACCGCCGCGAACGCCTCATTCTGCCTATGCGCGATCGCCCCAAGCGCCACAACCTCGCTATCATCGCCCCTCCCCGTTCCCCGATCTCACGGGGGCTGATTTCACGGGGGCTGATTTAAGCGAAAAGGATCTATCGGGACGCAATCTTTCTCAGGCGAATTTAAGCCATGCGAATTTAAGCGATGCGTTTATGCATAAGACGAATCTAACGGGTGCAACGCTGTATCGGGCAAATTTGTTTCGCGCGAACTTGCTGCAAGCGAACTTGCAACAGGCGGATCTGCGAGAGGCTAATTTAGTGGGGGCAGATCTGAGCGGTGCGGATCTTCGGGGTGCAGATTTGCGCGGAGCCGCTATTGGTAGCAATAACCGGGTTTTAGTGAAAATGACGGGGGCAATTCTGACGGGGGCAATCCTACCGGATGGAACGGTGCATGAATAGTGTTGATTTTATGAACAACTCATTCTATAGTAAAAAAACGCCTGTTCTTGCCCCAACTCCTGCTTGCGTTTGAGCCGCGAGGAGAGATCGTGTTTCAAAATTCGTTGCGACGGTTAACTCTACCTGAATGGCGATCGCCAGTACGGTTATTTCACACTTCTTCTAGAGGCGAACGAAAAGCTAATCATCCATTATAGAAGAAGAACCCTTGGTTCTGTCCTAGGGGCCAGCTCAACCCAGCCTTCTCAGCTCCAGAATCACCCTATAGGATGGCCCGCACTAGTTGGTAGAAGTTTATTCTAGTTATATCATGAAAATAGTCAAACTCATTTCGACTTCGCTTTAGAAGTCCTCGCTGGAACTCCAAGCTTGCCAAAACGTTCATTGAAGACAACCTTGAGCGACCTACCCTTAGAATCCTAACCTACAGCAAGTCCGTAACAGGAGATTCTGAGAAACTTTATATCTTTGTTTAGAAAACGGGAACACTATACACATCTACGATTCGTCTTGTAGATGCTGCCACTGTCTATCCGACCGCAGATAGACTCGATTTCCCTCCTTTACTGGTGTTACGGAGACGAGTACGCACCCATGCCCAACGCCGAAATTGAAACCAAAACCACAACGAAACCCATGTATACTGCCGACATGGTACGCACTTATTTACATGAAATTGGTCGCGTGCCACTGTTAACCCACGAGCAAGAGATTGTTCTGGGCAAGCAGGTACAGCAAATGATGCAGTTTCTAGAGGACAAAGAAGCTCTAGAAGACCAACTTGGACGCCAAGCCACCCAAGCTGAATGGGCAGAGCGCGTGAATCTGTCGGAAGCAGAACTCGATCGCCTGATGAAGCAGGGAATGCGAGCCAAGCAGAAGATGATCGAAGCGAACCTGCGCTTAGTGGTAGCGATCGCCAAGAAGTATCAGAAACGAAATATGGAATTTCTGGATCTGATCCAGGAAGGCACGCTAGGACTAGAGCGCGGCGTCGAGAAGTTCGACCCCATGCGAGGCTACAAGTTCTCCACCTACGCGTATTGGTGGATTCGCCAAGCCATCACTAGAGCGATCGCCCAGCAAGGTCGAACGATTCGCCTCCCCATCCATATTACCGAAAAGCTGAACAAAATTAAGAAAGTCCAAAGAGAACTTTCGCAAAAATTTGGGCGCAGTGCAACTCCCGCCGAAATTGCCCAAGCCTTAGAGCTAGAACCCGCACAAATTCGGGAATATTTAACCCTTGCCCGTCAGCCCGTATCTTTAGATATTCGCGTCGGCGATAATCAAGATACGGAATTGCAAGAACTGCTTGAAGATGAAGGCATTTCTCCGGAGAACTACACCACCCAAGAATCGTTACGCCAAGACCTTAATCACCTCTTGGATGATTTAACCCCCCAACAGCGGGAAGTCCTGAGCTTGCGCTTCGGCTTGCAAGATGGTCACGAGCTTTCCCTGTCTCAAGTCGGACAGCGCATGAACCTGAGTCGCGAACGAGTTCGCCAACTCGAACGTCAAGCGCTGAACTATTTGCGCCGCCATCGTTCTAGCGTGCGCGAGTATCTAGCTAGCTAGGTCTCAAAATCGCCGGGTGCGGCTGAAGTGAATTCCGCAACGTGGCAGTTAGGCGAATGCCCTTGGCAGAACAATTGATGAAGCTGCCAGGGGCTATTTTAGTCGGAAGCCAAATTGTTGTAAAGATTTGTAAACCTGTAAGAAATCTATAGGCGATCGCGTTGGATCTTATAAATAGGGACAGCAAGCGCTACGCGATTGGGCGATCGCTAAAACTCTTATTCATAAAGTTAGTCGAGGAGATCCGAGGGTGTTTAAGCAAACTTCTAAAACCAAACAAACTTTTCCCCAGAAAAGCTCCTTTGCTGCAATTTTCTTGCCCTTATCTCTCCTTTTGCTGGGCGCTTCAGCGCTGGCGACTGTGGCGCGGGAAGTTCCGGCAGTCAACTCAGCAGAAGACCAAAATCGGTCATTAAATATAGCACAAAATTCTTTAGAACGCAACCTCCCAACGCTAGGGAATGGCACTTATATATACGGTCAATCAGCCGAACCCGACCAACTTGGCAACGCCTACATGGTCTTTGAAGTGCAAGATAACCGAGTGGTTGGGGCATTTTATATGCCGCATTCTTCCTTCGACTGCTTCCACGGCACGCTCACAGCCCAGGAAATGGCTTTAACCGTGATTGACAGTTACGAACAAATCGCCCACCCCTATTCCATCGCCTTAGAGCAGCAATTCCCCAATACCGCCGATCGCAATCAACCGGGTGCCGCCACCTTTGGCTTACAAGGCTTCCATCAGATTAGCACCGTTAGCGCTAACGACCAGAGAATGCTGCAAGTTTGCCAAAGCGACTTTGCCCAGTAAACGCCTTAACAGAGTTGAGATTTGGTCAATCCTAAAAGGGTTTTGGCAATCTCGCCAATGGGTAACACCTGTTGGGCTGCACCTAGGGCGATCGCTTCTCTGGGCATCCCAAACACCACCGAAGTTTGCTCATCTTGGGCAATGGTTAAGCCGCCAGCCCGCGCGATCGCACTTAATCCCGCCGCCCCATCTCGCCCCATCCCCGTCAACAAAATCCCCAGACTAGAACGCCCATAAACGCTAGCCACAGACTCAAACGTCACGGTGACAGAAGGACAATGGCCGCTTACCGGAGACGCCTGAGAATAGTAAAAGCGCCCTTGCCGATCTAACTCCAAGTGGCGCTTTTCCGGCGGAAAGTAAATCGTTTGGGGATGGGGAAATTCGCCCATCGCCGCAATTTTAACGGGAAGCTGGCACTCCGCCTCTAACCAATCCACCAGTCCTTGCAAGAATCCCTCGCTGATATGCTGAACGCAAATAATCGGTAAAGGAAAATCAGCAGGCAGGGGACTTAGAATCCGATGTAGGGCTTGAGGTCCCCCTGTAGAGGCACCAATGGCAATCATTTTTATCGGGTAGCTCACCCGACGCGCAGGCGGAGGCGTAGGCGGAAGAGTCATTGCAGGGGGAGAAAATAGGCTTTGGTGAACTCGCCGCCGCTGCGTAAACACCGAGACGCCTGCGAGAATCTTAATTTTAGAGATCAGTTCATTTTTGACCTTTTCGTAATCTGCGGCTAATCCAGCTAGCGGCTTGGGAAATACATCTATTGCCCCTGCTTGTAATAGTTTAAAGACATTCTCGCTGGCTCGGTCTTGAACTGAGGCACTTACCACCAGGATGGGTTTAGGAAAGGTTGCCATCACTTCTTGGGTGAGTTCTAAACCATCCATTTGCGGCATATGTAAGTCGGTGCAAATGACTTGAGGCTGCACTTGAGGAATCAGGGCTAAGGCTTCTTTGCCCGTGCGTGCCGTTCCAACAATCTCAATATCGGGGGAGGAAGAAAGAATGCGTTTCAAGATCGCGAGTGCAATCGGAGAATCTTCAACTAACAAAACTCGGATGGGCATAGACTAATGTGAACCTGAGCGAGGGCTGTACGGGTAATTCCTGCTCTGGAATGATACTGCTATGCTAGTAGATCGCCCTTAGCGCTGCCGATTAGAACCCTCTCGTGGTTGCATGAGTTCGCGCCTAACGGATGGGATTGCCCAAGGCTTGACTCAACCTCAGCGGCAATGAGTCCTATTGAGCTATGTTGCTTAAAACAAATGCTCCAACAGAATCTTGCAGCCAATTCCGATTAAAATCAGACCGCCTAATATTTCAATTTTCGTTTGAAAAATACAACCGCATTTATGTCCAATAAAGACGCCCATAAAACAGAGGAGAAAGGTAATTCCCCCAATTGTTGCAGCCGCTTTAAAAATAGAATCTTCTAAAATCCCTAAACCCAATCCCACAGCAAACGCATCTAGGCTGGTGGCCACCGATAAGGTGAGCAAAACTTGGGTGTCTAGAGGATTCATTTTAAGATCGCAATCTTCCTCATGTTGGCAAGCTTCATACACCATCTTGCCACCGATGAGGCAAAGTAAGCCAAAGGCAATCCAATGATCGACTGAGGAGATTAAATCTTGAATGCTTAAGCCTGCTAGCCAGCCTAACAGAGGCATAAAAGCCTGAAAACCTCCAAAAAATAAGGCAATTTTCAAAGCTTTATTGAGCGTGATATGACGAATCGTAATTCCACTACTAATCGCAACAGCAAACGCATCGGCTGCTAAACCAAGCCCCATGAAGACGGTTGTCATGACGTTCACGAATCTGATTTTCTCCTGTACGAGCGGCAGTTTTTAGGATAACCAAGAAGTCTTTATAATAGCCATAAATGCTGATTTATAGTTTCATTTTTAATTCATTTTTAGATCGTCCTTTGCCATAAACTGAAAAACCTCGACAATTGAATAATCCTTCTTTAAAATACTAGAAATTGACAAAAATGAACCTGTTAATTTTTAATGTTTCCCGTCTCCTCCTCACTGCTCATCAATGCCAAAGTCTCCCTATCAACCCTTAGTTTTGCGTATCCTGCATGGATTTAACGCTTTAATAGCGATCCTGGCTATCCTTACCTCATTCTGGGTTTATAATATTTACGATGGGCGTTTTGGTCGCCTGCCACTGCCGGAAATTTCGGGAACCATCGATTTGCATGGCACCTTGGGACTGATCTTTTTACTCGGATTTCCAGCTTTTGGAATTTATAGCGTTTGGGTTGGAAACAAGCGTCTGGTTCAGCTATCTACCGGAAAAAACTTAGGGCGCTTAAACCATCCGATTGGTTGGTATAGCTGGCATCGTTTAATCAATACCGCCATGCTGCTCGCGGCAATCTTTGCCCTGATTACGGGTAAAATGATGCAAGAATCCTGGCTGCCGGCTGGAGATTTAAACCAACCCTGGTATCAATTCCATCTGTTAGCTTGGGTTGTCCTCGTCTGTTGTTTAGCTCTGCATATTGGCTTAAGTTTAAAAGTGGGAGGAATCCCGCTAGTCCTATCAATGGTTAGCTGGAAGTATAAAAGCCAAGATGCCCCCCAAAATTGGCCGAGTCAACTTCGTCGATGGTGGCAGCGAAATTAGCGATCGCAACGCCGCTAGAAGAGTTAGACAATTAAGCGACGAAGCGTTTCAATTAAAGCATCTTGATTGAACGTCCCTTTGGTTAAATAAGCACTCGCCCCCGCTTCCGCGCCGCGTCGTTTATCGTCATCAGACGCTAAAGAGGTGACTAAAACCACAGGTAACTCGTTGTATTCTGGATGCTGGCGAATTCTGGCGGTTAGAGCAAAACCGTCTAGGTTGGGCATTTGCACGTCTGAAACGACGGCATCAAAGCGACCCGATCGCAATTTATGATAAGCATCTAAACCATCTACAGCGGCCACCACCTGATATCCCGCCGCTTCTAAAATGCGCTTTTCTTGGGTGCGAGTTGCAATGGAATCTTCCGCTAATAGGATAACCGCCGGGGCTATAGCTGCGGCTTCCGCAACTTGGCTAGCCGCGATCGCGATCGCCGTTTTCTTTTGCACCGATCGAATCATATCCTGGGGATTGAGAACAATGCAAACCTCACCCGTCCCTAAAATCGTTGCCCCTGAGACATTCAATACCCGCTTGAGTAGTTTACTTTGGGGTTTGAGGATCACATCTTGTTCGTCAATCAAATCATCTACAATCACCCCCAAACGCTCTGAACCCACCTGTAAAATAATGCAAGGTAACTGTCCGTTTTGGTAAATCGATTGACTCTCTCCTGGGGGTAAATTCAGCAACTCCACCAAACGCACCACCGAAATGGCCCGATCCTCAAGCGCAATCGTTTCTCGACCTTCAATCGAAAAGATATCCCGTTCGGGAACCAGCAGCGAAGTTTGGACAAATTCTACAGGAATTGCATAAGGTCTGCCCTCTACGGCAACAATTAATACAGACACCGTGGCGAGAGTTGTACTCAGTTGAATGCGAAAGTGACAGCCCTGGTTGGGGGTAGACTCAACTTGAATATTTCCCTTGAGGCGTTCCACATTCGTCCGTACCACATCTAGCCCAACTCCGCGTCCTGAAACCTCCGTCACCGCTTGACGAGTCGAGAAACCGGGGGCAAAAATCAGCGCTTGAATCTGTTGGGGAGTCATCGCGTCTAACTCTTCTTTGCGCCAGTTCCCGCGTTTTAGGGCTGTTTGTTGAATTTGTTCGAGATTCAAACCGCGCCCATCATCTTGAATTTCGATGATGATACTATTACCAATCTGATATCCCTTAAGGCGAATCGTTGCAGCCTGCGGTTTATTTAAAGCCTCCCGTTCTGCGGGAGACTCAATCCCATGATCGATCGCATTTCGCAGCATATGCATTAAAGGATCTTTCATTTCCTCTAAAATGCGCTTGTCTGCTTTTGTCTCTCCCCCTTCTAAGACCAAATTCACCTTTTTTCCTTGCTGTTTGGCTAAGTCTCGTACCAGGCGAGGAAACAGATTAAACAGGTTGGATAGCGGTAAAAGACGCAAAGTCCGGATACCCGATTCTAACTCAGAGGCGATCGCCTCCAGGCGAGCCACATCTTCCGAGGCCCGCGCCCGCAAGCGGTTCACCAACTCCCCCAAGGTTTGCAAGCGTTCCTCATGGCGCTGTTGGAGGTTTTGCAACTGAGTCAGGTTGGTTTCTAAGGCGAAACGCGAGTTATGAGTCTGACGACTCCATTCTTCCCAAAGATTAGTCAATTCCTCCAATTCAGCAATATGATGGGCCATGCGAATTTTAGTGACGGTTAACTCTCCGGCTTGAGTCATTAACGCATCGAGGTTGCGCGTTTCCACCCGAACGCTATCAATGCGATAGCTACTATTTTGAGGCGGGAGAAGAGGCTTCTGGGGAACAGGCGCAACGCGGGGTTTTTCTGCAACCGCCACCGGAGAAGGGGGAATCAGTTCGCCAGAAATCACTTCTGTAGGCGTTTCCTCAACTTGGGGTAGGGGTTCAGGCGGGGAGGCTTCCTCAGAAACCGTTTCTAAAGCGGTTTCCTCAACTTCAGGTGGGGGTTCGGCTGGGGAGGGAGGGTTAGCGCCCATCAGCAAAGCCAAGACGGCGAGGGTATTGACGCCACTGGGTTCGCCCGTGATGGCTTCCTTGACGAGTTGGCGAATGGCGTCTAGACCTTGGTAAAGGCGATCGCTCATACCATTCTGCAAAACCGTATCATTTTCTTTAAGCTGACCCAAAATATGCTCAATCTGATGGGTCAACGCTTCTACATCATTAACCCCTAACATCCGGGAGTCGCCCTTGAGGGTATGTGCTTCGCGTAAAACTTCTTGGAGGCGCTGCAAATCATGCGGGTCTTTTTCTAAATGCAGCAAACCCGCCTCTAGGTTCTGGAGGTGTTCTTCACTCGCAATCTTGTAGAGACTTCGTAGTTCTTCATCTTCAATCATTGTTTTACCCCATGCGGCTAGAGTTCCCTATTCCTAGGCTTCCCTCAAATTAGGTCTAATTTGACGCATTTAATAAACGCAAAAGAGTTTCTGGGGAAATCTGTCAAGAAAATTAACTTCTTCTTCAGCTTTGTGGCAGGCTAAAAGTTGTATCTCCAGGACGATTCAAGAAAACGGGAAAATCGCAGTAAGATAACGTTAAACCAGCGCGTGAGATCCAAGGGATGCAAACATTAGATCCAACAATTTCGCTACAGAAAGAACAATTTCGCGAACTGCAATCTCAGTTGCGCGATTACTGGCAAACCGTCGATCTATTTGACGTTGACGATCGCGATTTGCTGGTCATTCCTTCTGTCAGTCTCGATCAACGGGAGTTGGTAAAGATTCAAGGCGTTCTACATTATGAAGAACGGTTACTTTTTTCTCTGATTCGCTTACGCAATCCTCGGACGCGAGTCATTTACGTAACAGCACAACCTTTGCCCCCGATCGTTATTGATTATTACTTACAATTATTACCCGGAATTCCCTTTTCTCACGCCCGCGATCGCCTGCTTTTATTTTCAACCTACGATACCTCCCGCAAATCCCTCTCGCAAAAGATTTTAGAAAGACCCCGGTTAATGGAACGCATCCGCCAAGCTTTACGACCGGATAAGTCCTATATGGTGTGTTACAATTCCACACCTTGGGAACGAGAAATTTCGGTTCGCTTAAACGTTCCCCTCCTCGCCGTCGATCCGGACTTACTCTATTGGGGAACTAAAGCGGGAAGTCGGCAAATTTTTGCAGAATCAGGCGTTCCTCATCCCGATGGTAGTCCTTGTGTTTTTAGCGAAGAAGATTTAGCAGAAGCAGCGGCTGAATTATGGGAACGTCACGCCAATTTACAGCGGATGGTTGTGAAGCTAAATGAAGGGTTTTCGGGAGAGGGAAATGCACTTTTAGACCTCCGACCGCTTCAGGAAGTAGCCCCCAATGCGGCTAGCCATCAAGCTAGAGTCAATACCCTAAAAAATCAGTTTCATCACCTGAATTTTCAATCGGAAACGGAAACCTGGGAAAATTTTGGCGGACGGGTACCTGAATTAGGGGCAATTGTTGAGGCTTTTATTGAAGGCAAAGAAAAGCGATCGCCAAGCGTTCAAGGCTATATTACCCCAAAAGGATCGGTGGAAATTCTCTCAACTCACGATCAAATTTTAGGGGGGCGCGATGGACAGATTTATCTAGGCTGTCATTTTCCCGCCTATGAGGGCTATCGGATGCAATTACAAGAATATGGTCGGCGGGTGGGACAAAACCTTGCAGAAAAAGGGGCTTTAGAACGTTTCTCGGTAGACTTCATTGCGGTGAAAGACTCCGGTTCCTGGGAATTGCAAGCCATTGAAATTAACTTAAGAAAAGGCGGCACAACTCATCCCTTTATGACCTTAAAGTACCTCACCGGGGGACGCTACGAACCGTCAACGGGTCTGTTTTATACCCAACAAGGTAAGCCCAAGTATTATATGGCAACGGATAACTTACAAAAAGACCGCTATCGTGGCTTGCTTCCCCAGGACTTAATGGATATTATCGCCCATCGCCATTTGCATTTTGATACCGGAACTGAGACGGGAACGGTTTTTCACTTAATGGGTTCAATTTCTGAATTTGGGAAGCTAGGTTTAACTAGTATTGGCGACTCTCTGCAACAGGCTGAAGGGCTTTACAATCAGGTGGTAAATGTCTTAGATGAGGAAACAAAGCCAAATCACAATAGTGAGAGTTGGCCTTCTAAACCTAGCTTGCCCATTCGTTGGAATTGAGGGAAAGATTCAACCCTTTGGCAAATCTTATCCTAGAGAGAATAATAGGTGGTTTTTGGATAAATCCCGATTAAGCAATCTCCTAGGTTAAAGAACAAGCCAGTGCGATCGCGCTGAGTTAAGTTTAAATCGGGAAATTCAGTGGCAAGTTGTTCGGCGGTTTGGGCGGTTGCAACTTGCGAATCGGGTAAAAATCCAGTCGCCCCTACGTATAGAATGAGAGGAGCAATTTTTTCTTGATAAAGTTGCTCGATTTGGTGGTGAATTTGAGCTTTGGCAGAAGTTAAAGCTTCAACAAATTGCTCTAGAACTATGGCTTCTCCTTGCCATTTTGCCTGTAAAATTTTAGCCAAATCAATCGCGCCTACGGAGTGAAGTAAAACTACGACTTTTCCGGGGTGCGCTAACCCCAAAAAACTGTCAAAAAAGGGTTGCATTAACGTATCAACTGAGGTAATTTTGAGTCTGGAAGAAAGCTCTTTATGGCGAAAAATGACATCAGGCTGGAGAAGGCGATCGCAACTGGGTTTCTCAATAATTTCCCCAGTAGAAGAAACCACCTGTTCGTAGAAGCGCTTCAGAAAGGTATTGGCAGAATAAAGCTTACCTAAAGACAGAATCTCAAGGTTGCCCAATTCAATTTGATAGCGATTTCTAGACGCGACTTGATGCTCTTCTAAAGCAGTCTCTAAATTGAGAAATTCAGAGGTTTTAGGAAGGTTGAAGTAAAGATTGGGGGAAAGATAATGTTCTTGGAGTTCGGCAATCTGTTCGGTGAGATACACCGCAGATTGACCTTTCAACGTCGCCGAAATTATCCCCAATAGGATTTGTAAGTCAGCAATCTTAGAGAAAGTCTTTCCCAGGTCTGTTATCGATATTTTATCGGAAACCAAAGGTAAGTCTTGCAATTGAAGTTCATACTCTAAATGAAAATTAAAGTCATCAGAAGATTGGCTGACGTTGTGCAAAACTCCTGTCGATTGAATTTTCTGAAAAACTTTGTAGTTACTGAACTTTAACCGCAAACTCTTAATGTTGAGTTCTCCATCTCGAATCAGAGTATAGCTTTGATAGGTTTTAAGATGTTGCGGCAAAATTCCGGCAATTTCAGAAATAGGCAGATTATTTTCAGGGTTCAAGAGATGAACGCTTTGAGCAATTTGCAAGTTAACCGTTGCGGAGTGACGGCTAAAGTTGAATGTCCCCATTGGCACATACTGGGTTTGATAAATGGGTTGGGTTTTGAGATGCGGTTGAATGAGATTTCCTTGAGGATCTCGCGTTCCTACCACTTGTTTAATCCCCGTTCTACAATAGTGCGATCGCAATTCCTGTAAATTCAGAATAATGCTATCTTTGTGCGTTTCGAGTAACTCTAAAAGTTCAATCACGCTAGTTTTTGCCGGAGTGACTTTTGGGCGTACAACTAGCCGACTTTTGAGGCTTTCCGGATGAAAGATCGTTTCTTGCAAAGCTTGCAGCAACTCATAGAAATCATTTTTTGTCAAGGCTTTTGCATACTTTTGTAAGAGAATTGCATCGCCAGTTCCCCACAAAGCTGCCTTTCCTTGATTAAAGTTTCCCTGGCTCAACTGTGTATAGGCAAATGCAAAAACAGCCGGGGTAGAACTGGGCGCGATCGCCTGATATTCTTCCTCTGAAATCCGCTGATATTTATAAACCCAACATGCCGTTGCAGGAATCTGCAATTCTTGAGCAGAACCGACAATCTTCTGGAGATGAGGATCTACAAAAATCTGATACTCGTACTCTCCTTTTAGCGATTCATAAACTGCCGCAGAATCCCCAACTCGCTCGAAACGATCGACCCGATAGTAAGCAATCGGTTGACCCGTCCAATGATTCAGAGTAAACTGAGTAGAATCAGCCAGTCTCATATTTAGATTGCTATCCGAGAAAGACGGCAATAACGATTGATTCATTTTCATCAACTCAATTCAAAAGTGTCAGGAAACGCGATCTTGCAACACCAGCATCCAAAAGTGCGATCGCGCTCAAATCTTCAAATAACAATGGGTCATCTTGGGGGAAATAACCCTTGAATTTTCCCCTCTTCTTAAAAAGCTATCCTATTACAATTATAGCCAAGATTGACTAAATCATCAATATCTCTCGATCGACCCTTAAAAATTCTGGAAATTTACAAGAACAGCCCGCAAAAGTAAATTCTAGACGTATGATTGTCCTGGGTATCCTGAAACGAACAAACTGCAATTCACAATGGATAATGGTGCAATGATGATGAAAGCCCAAGACATTATGTCTACCGAGGTGGTAACGATTCGCGGATCTGCAACTGTAGCAGAGGCAGTCACCTTAATGAAACAGCATAATATCCGCACGCTCATCGTCGAGCGGCGTCACGAAACCGACGCCTATGGAATCGTTACAGAAACCGACATTGTTTACAAAGTCGCAGCCTTCGGCAAAGACCCGAAAAAGAGTCGCGTCTACGAAATCATGACCAAGCCCTGCATTGTTGTCAATCCCGACCTAGGCGTTGAATATGTCGCCCGCTTATTTGCCAACACCGGCATCCGCAGAGCGCCTGTCATTCGGGGCGAGCTTCTGGGCATTATTTCCGTCACCGATATCTTACAAAAGAGCGACTTTGCGGAACGTCCCAAAAGCGTACTCCTCGAACAGTCCATCCAACAAGCCATTGAAGAAGCGCGTTCTATCTGCGCCAGCAAAGGCGCGAACTCTGCTGAATGCGCTGCCGCATGGGATGCTGTAGAAGAAATGCAAGCCGAAGCCGCCCACCAACGCGCCGAACGACTTTACAAAACCGCCTTTGAAGTCTACTGCGAGGAGAACCCTGACGCCCCCGAAGCGCGAGTCTACGACAACTAGCACTTCCGAGGAAAGCAACCCCCTTTAACCCTAGCAGTTAGCCCTATTTGAGGATTGAGTTCAGGGCAGATGCGGATGTCCATTAAACTGGTAGTAGAGGACAATGAGTGTCTAGACGATTTGCGAACTCAGTCAAGACCGCAAGTTAACGGTGCATCGTATGCTATCTAATACTGCCTAGTACCGATTGGCGGAAGTTCAAGACGAAACATCTGCTTCGGAGGGAGTTCCAGCTTGTTGATAGCGTGGCTCACTTTTCGCCGTACTCTACTAGCCAGTTTTTTTCGCTAACTTACCTAACCTATTAACTTTGAGGCAAAGCCGATGGATGCGTCAGAAATCCTCAGGCGCTATTCTGCGGGGGAACGGGATTTTCATCAGATTTACCTAAACCGCGCAGACTTGCACCAAGCCAACTTGTGCGAAGTGAATCTTGCTCAGGCGCAATTCCACGAAGTCAATCTGAGCGGTGCCAACTTAGGGGGAGCCAAACTCAAAGAAGGATTTTTGATGGGCACTAACTTAAGTGGTGCTAATCTGATTAGCGCAGATTTAAGCGATAGCTGCTTAAGCGGCGCAAACCTCAGCGAAACTAACCTCCGAGGCGCTAATTTGCGAGATGCCAACCTCAATGAAGCCAACCTCAGCGGTGCTAACCTCAGAGGAGCCAACCTCAAGGGCGCAAGTCTCAGCGGTGCCAAGTTAATTGAGACTTCCTTACAAGGCGCTAATTTAGAAGGCGCAATTTTGGCTCATGCCGTTTTAACGCGAGTCATTTTAGATAAAGCCAACTTAACCCACGCCATTCTCAGCGGTGCCTCCTTAGAAGAAGCCACGCTGATTGGAGCCAACTTAAGCCAAACCAATCTTACAGGAGCCTCTCTGAGGCGAGCCAACCTCCGCCAAGCCAGCCTGCGTTCCGCCAACTTGAGTGGCGTCAACCTCCGTTCTGCGGATTTGCGAGAAGCAACCTTATACCGCGCGAATCTTCGTTGGGTCAATCTTCACCAAGCCAACCTGAGCGATGCGGTGTTGATTGATGCCAATTTAAGTCTAGCTAATTTGCAAGATGCCAACTTAACAGGCGCTAACTTAAGCGGTGCCATTATTCCCCAGGGGATGACCCGACCTTAGCCACTAATACTTTTTTGACTCTTTATCGAAGAAAAACGTTCCATTGTGAGCGAATTGTAGCCTAGAAAACATCTTTCCTGGGGATGAAGCCTTGGGGGGGGTTACTCCTTTAACTTTTATAAAGCAGAGTTTGCACGCTCATCCCAATTCATTCGATAAGGAGCAGCTATGATCGGTTTTAGTCGTCTTCCCAAATTTTTCTTAGTCGGTCTTCTCAGCGTGGGTAGTGCCGTTGCCCTTGCAGCTTGTAACGGCGATACCACCACCACCACCACCACAGATGATACTCCCACCGCCACCACCACAACTGCACCCACTGACCCCACCGCTACAGGCACGCAAACCGCTCCGGGTGCGGGTGTAGGCACTCAAGCCGGAACAGATGACAATGTGGTTGAAGTTGCCTCGGCTGAAAATAATCTCAGCACCTTTACCCAAGCAGTGGAAGCTGCCGGTTTAACCCAAACCTTAGCAACCGCAGGTCCTTACACTGTGTTTGCGCCGACGAACCAAGCGTTTGATGCTTTACCCCAAGGCACGCTTGACCAATTGCTTCAACCGGAAAATCGGGAAGTTTTGACCCAAATTCTGAGTTACCATGTGGTTCCCGAACAGTTGCCTTCTACTGCAATTTCCTCTGGTAGCGTTGATACGGTTGAAGGCGCGCCTTTGAGCGTTCAAGTCCAACAAGGGACGAACGAAGTTCTGGTTAATGGTGCCAGAGTGGTTCAAGCTGATGTCCAAGCCAGCAATGGGATCATTCACGTCATTGACCAAGTTGTTCTTCCTCCCGACATCCAATCCACTTTAGATGCTCAAGGTCAACAACCTGCTAACTAGGAAAAAATTGTTCTCAAGTGCGGTTTAAAAAGACAATAGGTTTGTAGGGCGAGCATAATATAGCGAGTTTAAGGGGGGTAGAAATGTTCTACCCCCCTTGGTGTTTGTCTAAGCTAGGAGTTCAAAAAAACCATCCTCTATTTCGTAACCTAACATCTGGGTCATGGCTTTTAGGCGAGATTTGCCTTCGATGCCTTGCTGTTGCATCCACTGCGCTAAAACGAAAATTTTGTTCATGACAAAGATTTCTAGGGCTTCTGGGTTAAACTGGATGCCTTCTGTTCGGTTAAATTGGTGAGGAACCAACATCGCGACATAGCGCGCGAGTTCTCCGGCTTTCCAGTCGAGCAGAAAGGGGAGCCACGGGTAGGCTGCATCTAAGCGAATAAACCAGAGGCGAATTTCCGGAATCTCTGACAATTCTCGCGGATCTGTTGGATCGCGGGGATAATCGATGGTGAAGGTGAGTTGTTGTTCGGCTGCGAGAATGTCTTGTTTTTGTAACAGTTCTTCGATGGCGGTTTGTGCAGGTGACAAAATCAAGTTATGAATGCACTCAGGATTAACAGGAATTGCGATCGCCATTGATTCAGTAGGGTTTTAACTCACTTAACTCTTCAATTGTGACTTGTCTGCGGTCTTTCCTAAACAGGCACTGGGGAAATTCAGGGAATCGGTCTATAGATAGATGCGGACAGATTACCGAAATCTGAGGTAAAGTGGTAATGAGTTTACTTTAACCGTTTAAAGGAAATTTTGTTTTTGGGTCGGTCAAGTTTAGTCTGTTAAAAGTTGCTTGCTATGTATAATCAAACGCCTACAAAACCTATTCGCTCCCTAGAAGATGCGTTAAACCGCTGTCAGATTTTAGGGATGCGTCTGAGTCGGCAGCGCCGATTTATTTTAGAACTGCTCTGGCAGCAGCAACAACACCTGTCTGCTCGCGAAATTTACGACCGTCTGAACCAGGAAGGGAAAGCGATCGGTCATACTTCGGTCTATCAAAACTTAGAAGCGCTTTCCAGTCAAGGGATTATTGAGTGCGTTGAGCGTTCTGACGGTCGTCTTTATGGCAATATTAGCGATTCGCACTCCCATATTAACTGTCTAGATACCAATCAAATTCTAGACGTGCATATTGAATTACCGGCGGATCTGCTCCAGCAAATTGAAGAACAGACTGGGGTAAAGATTACGGATTATCGAATTGACTTTTTCGGTTATCAGTCTACGCCACCGGAACCAGAAGTACCCGCTTAAGGTTCGGTTGAAAGAAATATCTCAATTAAGGGTAACTCTGCAAGGGTTGCCCTTGCTTGTTTTGAGCAAAAACAGATAGCTATTGATTGGCAATAGGCGAAAATTGTTGCAATCTATTGCAAATTGTCAGCAGGATCTCACACGGCGATCGCGCCCGATCGCTTTGGATCGAGCAAAACTGCCCTTATCTCAAGCCTAGAAAGATTTCAACCCTCAGAGGATGGCGATCGCTGTGTGAAAATCGATAGATGCATTTTGCCAAAATATTGCATATAATTCTCAACTAAGAGCGATCGCTCTTTGCTAGAAATTCTAGTTAATCCCCGTACCCGTCTTTTCTCCCTGAAATTCATTGCAAGCAAGAGAACCCATTAGCCATGAGTCAATTCACCCATACCTTTGGATCGTATTTCCTCCTCGAAGGACGGTTAGCAGGATTTGAACTGAAAGACAATGGCGAACCGCGAGCCTTGCGCCTAGTGACTTCAGAAGGCGAACTGACGATTAAACTCAAAAGCGATTTACGTCACCAGCTCTCCACTAGCCTAGTTGCCGGAGACTGGATTCAAGTTTTAGGGCAGAAAAAATTTAAGCCCAAAACCGGGGAAACCCAACTGAAAGCCAAATTGGTGAAAACCACAGCCCCCAGCCGTTTAGCAGCACCCGCCACCCCAGTTGCCCCCGCCAACCCCAGCAAAGCCTGCATCTTGGTTTGTCAAAAATCAGACTGTTGCAAGAAAGGGGCGCATCAGGTGACTCAAGCCATCGAGTCAGTTTTAGCCCAACAGGGTTTAGACGATCGCATCCAGGTCAAAAAAACAGGATGTTTAAAGAATTGCAAAGCCGGTCCTAACGTCGTCGTCATGCCTGACAAAGCCCGTTATAGCCGCATCCGCCCCCAAGAAGTTCCCACGATGGTTGCCAAACACTTCGCCCCCGCTACATCAGACGAAGCCGTTAGCAACCCCTTACCCGCCCGTTAGATCTCTACCTTGAGTTCGCTTTACAGTCTCCTAAAACCCCCTATGATTTTAGGGGTGGTCTTGCTCAAAATGCGAAGTTGTAGCATGATTCGCATAGAACTACCCCAAAATGGGTGAAATTAATCTGTTAGCGGACAAGGGAGACTGATGAGCAACTTACCAGAACCCAATTCTGACCCTTCTAACAGAAATCCCCTCGGATTTGACGATTGGATAGGTGTTTTAATTGCGTTTGCGACCATTGGCACGATTTTAGGCTGGGCTTTACTCCAGGGCGATCGCCCCGGTGGTTTTCTCGATCGGCCTTTACTTGGAGCCTTACCGGCCGCTTCTCCACAAGCGACCCCACAACCCCTCGCGCCTGGGCTTCAAGACCCCCGCACGCCCACTGTTTCGCCCCAAAGACCCGCAGCCCGTCCCACGCCCACCGCTGACCCTCGCGCCGCAGTCGTTCCCAGAACGCCAACGCCTGCCGCCACGGCTTCTCCATCGCCAAGGGTGCTGCCTCTTCCTTTGGGAGTGCCAACAACCCCTGAGTCTCCGCGTCCGGCAGTGGTTGCACCCGTTGAGACGACTCCCTCTCCAGAGGTTTCTCCGACTCCCACCCCCATTTCTCAAATCTTTACCGATATTCCCGAAGGCTATTGGGCCGTTCCCTTCATCGCCGCCCTATCGCAACGGGATATTATTGTGGGCTATCGCGATCGCACCTATCGCCCCGATCGACCCGTAACCCGCGCCGAATTTGCCACCATGCTGCAAAGGAGTTTTGTCCCCGATGACGCCCCCACTCCAGAAGCTTACACCGACATTGCACAAGACTATTGGGCGCTAGATTCCATCCGCAGCAGTACCCAAACTGGATTTCTGAGAGGTTATCCCGATCGCACCTTTAGACCCGATCAACCGATTACCCGCTTGCAAGTAGGTTTAGCATTAGCTAGCGGGTTGCAATTGCAGCCTCCCCAGAACCCCCAAGAAACCCTAGGGCAGTTTGAGGACGCCGGAGAAATTCCCGAATATGCAAGACCTGCGATCGCTGCTGCCACTCAAGCGGGTATTCTGGTCAATCATCCCGAACCCAACCGCTTTAACCCTCAACAAGAGGCAACTCGCGCTGAAGTGGCGGCGATGCTGTATCAAGCTTTAGTCAATGCCGGTCAAGCCGAACCTTTAGAACCGCAATAAAGGGTCTAATCAAATTTGGGAATGGTGATGCGCTTTAAATTCCCCCTGAGTCAGGGGAATCGCGCCGGATTTCATCCGCGATCGCTTAACGAGTAATAATCGTGTAGTGACGTTCGCGAACCGCCGGCCCTCGAACCACCACCCTGAGACGACCTCCCACGGGTTCAACATAACTATCAAAAGAACCATCAGGATTCGTAGGAACGGGGCGATTATTGACAAACACCGTATCCATTGGATCGACTTGACCCGATAGGCGGACGCTATTGACCCCTACGCGAGTCGCATTAATGACGCGCAACGTTGCCAAACGCGGCGTTTCAATGGCTGCTGTGGGAGGCTGACCGGGACTAATTGTAGAAGAAAAACCTGGATTGACCAAGACTTCAAACTCTTCTGCATTGGCTCCTACTGCCCCATCAAGGGTACTAACGCCCGTCTTGCCAGTCGGCCCCACGTTCACGCCAAAGGACGTACCGCGCACGCCAGCAACCCCCGCTGGAGTACGAACGCGCAAGGGGGAAGTTGTGGCTGAGGCGGTTTGTTGCGAAGCTTGGGCTAATTCATCAGCAAAAGCGATTTGTGGATCGAGACTAGCAATTTCCCACGATTGATTCTCCTCGCCAGCACTGCGAAGGAAACCTTGGGAGACAAAGCGGGAAATAGACAGGCGAACTCGACCTTCTGTAACAAATAATTCGCTAATGGGTGCGGTTCCTCCAGTGAGGACTTCAACGCGCACCGTGGTATTTTCAGCCAGTTCTGCAACCCCAATATTGCTATCAAAGCGCAATCGGGCGGTGGAACCGGGGCCTGTGGTAATCGTATCGCCGATCGCGCTGAGGCGATCGCCCACTTGAGCGACTCGACCATTAATCGTGACGGTTCCCCGCAGTTCTTCAACCGTTAAACCGCGAGCGATGGGAACCTGTGCAAGTTCAATATTTTGGCTGCTAGCAAGGGGTTCAGGGGCAAAGCGTTCTGGCAAGGCCATTGACTGCATCCACTGATGCGCTACAGTAACGCTATCTTCAACTTGCGCCTGGGCGATCGGCATTTGCTCAAAAGGGCTTGCCATTACCGAGGCGGGAGTTACCATACAGGGTGCAGTCAGTGCCGCTACAGATAAACTCAATTGAGCAAGTTGGCAAGCTGACGGATAAGACGGAAATTTAGTCATGTTTGCTCTGGTGTCCTGCTAAAGCCAAAACACCACCTATTTTCGCGCTGATATTTGGCAAATCAGGACATCAATCATATCACTTCTCAATCGGTTTGCTGCGATTTTGAGGCACTTTTGTCGGTTTTCAGAGGTCTGACACACTCAGAAAACTGCGATTCAGCTTGAAGCTAAAACTTGCTCGCTTTTGCCAAGATGGATGTTCGATCGAGCTGTCCTTGTTCACCCGCCAGATTTTATGAAGTTCAACGATAGACGCCGACTCTTATTCAACGCTACGCTATTGCTGAGTGTGATTTTGTCACCTCCGCTGGCGAGGGCGGCTGAAACTGAAACGGTTTTTCCGCGCATTTCCCAAACCCTATGGCTTGCCCAAACGCCAGAGGTTAGCGAAGCGGATCGGGCTTTTGAGCGGGGAATTGAGCAATTACAGCAGGGAGAATTGCGAGACGCCATTCCCTCTTTAGAAACTGCGTTTAAACTTTATAACGCTGCCGGAAATGCCGGACAAGCAGCCTTAAGTCTTTCGGGTTTGGGCTTAATCTACAATAGTTTGGGCGAACTGCAACCAGCTCTCAAAGCTTACGAACAAGCCTTACCCCTCTATCGCAGTGCAGGCGATCGCATCGGGGTTGCAGACACGCTCAATCAGATGGGTTTACTCTACAATGCCCTGGGCAATCGCCAACAGGCCCTAGTGGCCTATGAAGAAGCCCTCCCCCTTTACCAAGACGCCGAAGATCGCGGTGGCGAAGCCTATACCCTCAATAACATGGGCGTAGTTTACAGTGCCTTGGGAGAGTATCAAAGGGCGCTGGATGTCTACAAGCAAGCCTTACCCCTATGGCGCGAAGTGGAAGACCGTCAAGGAGAAGCCACCAGCTTAAATAATATTGGCGTTCTCTATGACAGCTTAGGCGACTTCAACCAAGCCTTAGAATCCTATAACCAAGCTCTCCCCTTATATCAAGCCATCGAAGATATTGCCGGAGTTGCCCGCACCCTCAATAATATCGGCCTATTTTACGATGCCTTGGGAGATTACCAAAAAGCCCTAGAGTCTTACCAACAAGCCTTAGCCCTGTGGCGAGAAGTGGGGGATGCTCGCGGCGAAGCCAGTACCTTAAATAATATCGGTTATGTCTATGCCAACTCAGCCGAATTTCAACAAGCCCTAACCACCTATAACCAAGCCTTAGCTCTGTGGCAACAAGCCAGCGATATTGGCGGAGAAGCCAGTACCTTAAATAATATGGGTTACGTTTATGCCAACTCTGGCGATCTGGTCAAAGCGATCGCCTATTATAATCAAGCCCTGCCCTTAAGACGAGCAGTGGGCGATCGCGCCAAAGAAGCCTTAACCCTATTTAGAATCGCCCAAGTTCAGCGCCAGCAGGGAGAATTTGAACCAGCCCTCGCACAAATTGAATCCGCCTTAACCATTATTGAAGACCTGCGAACCAAAGTTAGCAGCCAAGAACTCCGCACTTCCTTCTTTGCGTCCAAACAAGACTATTACGAGTTTTATATCGACCTGTTGATGCAACTGCACCAACAAAACCCCGATCTCGGATATGATGCCAAAGCCCTGCAAGCCAGCGAACGAGCCAGAGCGCGATCGCTCCTAGAAATCCTCACCGAAGCCAACGCCGACATTCGATCGGGAATCGATCCCCAACTCCTGGCGCAACAGCAACAACTCCAGCAACAACTCGGCGCATTAGAAGAAACCCGCATTCAACTCCTCAGCAGCCAGCAGAACTCCGAACAAGCCGCCCAAATCAACCAAAAAATTCAACAACTCGAAACCCAATACGCCACCCTGCAAGCCAACATCCGCCAAATCAGCCCCCGCTACGCCGCCCTGACACAACCGCAACCCCTCACCCTGGCAGAAATTCAGCAACAAGTCCTCGACTCCGAAACCGTTTTGCTAGAATACTCCCTCGGTCAAGAACGCAGCTATTTGTGGGTTGTGACGCCTACAGAAATCAGCAGTTACGAACTCCCCCCCCGCGCCGAAATCGAACAAGTCGCCCTAGAGTTTCGCAACCTATTAACCATTCCCAGCTTAAGAATTCGCCGCTATCGGACGCAACAAGTCGCCAAAACCCTCAGCGACTTACTCCTAGCACCCGTTGCCCACAAACTGGGGGACAAACGCTTGCTTGTGGTGAGCGACGGAGCCTTACAATACATCCCCTTTGCAGCCCTAGCCACCCCTGGAACCGGCGACAATGACGAAGACGCCATTCCCCTGATTGTCAATCACGAACTGGTGAGCCTGCCTTCTGCCTCCACCCTGGGGGTATTGCGCCGAGAACTTGCCGGACGAACGCCCGCCACCAAAGCCCTAGCAGTATTAGCCGATCCAGTATTTGGCTTAAACGACGAGCGGGTGAACCTTTCAACCCACCACGCCAGGGACAAAAATCTCGAACCTTTCCCAACAGAGCAATCTCAGCAAGCCTGGAAGCGCTTGCCCTTTACCCGTCAAGAAGCCGAAAAAATTTTAGCCCTCGTCCCCAAATCGCAAAGCAGACGCGCCTTTGGTTTTGCAGCCAGCCGCGATGCAGCCACCAGTCCCCAGTTGGGAGAATACCGCATCGTTCACTTTGCAACCCACGGGATTCTAGATAGTCAGCATCCAGAGCGATCCGGACTCATTCTCTCGCTGGTGGATGAAGGCGGACAGCCCGCCGATGGCTTTTTGCGCTTGCCCGAAATCTTTAATTTAAATCTTCCGGCAGAATTAATCGTGTTGAGTGCTTGCGAAACAGGCTTAGGGCAAGAAATTCGCGGCGAAGGTCTAGTCGGTTTAACCCGTGGTTTTATGTATGCTGGAGCAGCGCGGATCGTGGTGAGTTTGTGGAGCGTCGATGATGAAGCAACGGCTTCGCTGATGGTTGATTTCTATCAGCGGATGTTGCAATCGGGGTTAACACCGGCGGCAGCTCTGCGACAAGCACAAATTGCCATGTGGGAGCAACAACAGTGGAATGCTCCGTACTACTGGGCTGGATTTACGCTCCAGGGAGAATGGCAACCCTAAGCTAGGGAACTTTGGCTCTCGGCTTTAATTCTTTGAGGATTATCCCTGGCTCAAATTCCCTAAACGACTCGGCTAGCATAAACGCAATCTAAAATTTGCTTGTAAGGAAAGCAACTCTCTATGAGATTTCCCAAATCTTGGCTGTTGTTGAGTTTGCCCATTAGCCTTTTGTTTCCGGCGTGGATGGGATTCGCGGCAGTATCGCCCCAGTTACCGCGTTCTCCCCGTGTAGACTCGCGGATGAGTTTAGAGTTTCCCCCGCCGCCGAATCGAGGCGCGCCCAGAAGTACGGCGGGGGGAGGCGTGCGCGGTGAGGAAGCTTCCTGTCGCGTGGGAGAAGGGAGGCCGCTAACCCCCCTGATTCCCCCAGAAAAGATCGGGATGACAGCGAAGGGTAATCCCACAATTTTTGTATATGTGCCGCAGATGACGGCGACGGAAGCGGAGTTTCTGTTGGTAAACCGTCGGGGGCAAGAAGTTTATGAGGTGAAATTGGCATTACCGACTGCACCGGGCGTGGTGCAAATTCGGCTGCCGGAAAGCGTGAATTTAGAGGTGGGCGTCGATTATTTGTGGCAGTTTTCGGTACTTTGCGATCCAAGCGATCGCACCAGCGATGAGTTTGTGCAAGGCTGGTTGCAACGTCAAGAACTCTCAGCAGAGGCAAAGGCGAAGGTTGAAGCGGCAACGGGCCTCAATCGGGCGAAGGTTTATGCTAGCGAGCGCATTTGGCACGAAACCCTAGAAACCCTGGCCGGCTTGCCCCCAGCCGATCGTCGGGAGTGGGAAGAATTGCTGAAATCGGTGGGACTAGAGGCGATCGCATCTGAGCCGCTGCTGGAGTGTTGCACGTCCCCAGCAAATCCTCGTTAAAAGGGAGGTTTGTACCGATGGCGCAATCGAGCGCTTGAAGATGTAGGGGTATCGAGTGATTCAGAATTCATGAGCAAACAACTCAGGCGATTATTGTGGGATTGGCGGGGAGTCTGGCTTGCCACTCCCGCGATCGCAGGATTGGTTTTGAGCGTGCGACTAACGGGTCTATTGCAGTCCTGGGAATGGGCGGCGTATGACCTTTATGTCCGCCTCAGACCCCAACAACCCCGCGACGAACGGATCGCGATCGTGGGGATTGATGAGGGGGATGTGCGGGCCCAGGGACAAGCGATTATTCCCGATGCTGTTTACGCCCAATTGATTGAAAAGCTCAAAGCCCAGCAGCCGAGGGTCATTGGTTTAGATGTTTATCGCGATCAGGCGGTGGAACCCGGTCATGCGGAGTTGTTGCAGGTTTTTGCCAATACGCCCAATCTGGTGGGGATTCGTAAGGTTGTGGGCGATCGCGATCGCGAAACGATTCCCGGCCCCCCAGGTTTGGAACGGGTGGGTTCTAACGATCTGATCTTTGATGAAGACAAAACAGTACGGCGCGGGTTATTAACCCTCAATGACCCTGACGGCAACGTAATTCCTAGTTTTAGCTTGTACCTGGCCTCGCTCTATCTCGTTCAAGAAGGCATCGCACCGCAGCCTGTTGAGGGGAAAAACTACTGGAAACTGGGAAAAACGACGTTTTTGCCCTTCACCGCCAATGACGGCCCTTACGTGCGAGCAGACGCCGGAGGGTATCAGATGATTCTGAATTATCGCGGCCCCAACCTTCATTTTGAAACTGTCTCGATGCGGGATGTGTTAAACGATCGCATTCCGCCCGACTGGGGACGCGATCGGATTATCTTGATTGGCGCGGTGGGCGAAAGTTTTCAGGATCTGTTCTTTACGCCCTATACGCGCACGCCTTCCGAACGGATGGCCGGTGTAGAGGTTCATGCTAATTTTGCCAGTCAGTTTATTAGCGCCGCCTTAGAAGGGCGATCCACGATCCGCACCTGGCCGAATCTGTATGAAGAGTTGTGGGTGCTATTTTGGTCTGGGGTTGGTGCAACCCTCACCTGGACTTGGCGGTATGCCGGAGGGGTTAAGGCGATCTCGCTACGACGAACGGCGATCGCCCTATTGGCTGGGGTTATCCTATTTGGCAGTACGTTTGCGGCTTTTCTGGCAAGTTGGTGGATTCCCGTAATTCCCCCGGCGCTAGCTTTAGCCGGAAGTGCGATCGCCATTACCGCCTATATTGCCCGTACTGCTGGCGATATCCGCAAAACCTTTGGCCGCTATCTCAGCGATTCTGTGGTCGCCAATTTACTCGAAAGTCCCGAAGGTCTTAAACTGGGCGGACAGCGGCAAAAACTCACGATTCTCACCTCGGATTTACGCGGGTTTACCAGCCTTTCCGAACGGCTTCCTCCCGAAGAAGTGGTCAAAATTCTCAATTTTTACCTGGAATATATGGCCGATGTGATTACCGCGCACCAGGGAACCATTGATGAATTTATGGGAGATGGCATCTTAGTGCTGTTTGGCGCACCCACCCAAGGCACAGACGACGCTGTTCGGGCGGTTGCTTGTGGCGTTGCTATGCAGTTAGCGATGATCTCTGTGAATCAAAAAATGGCCGAGTGGGATTTACCGCCCCTAGCGATGGGGATTGGCATTCATACCGGGGAAGTGGTGGTTGGCAATATTGGTTCGGAAAAGCGGACGAAATATGGCGTTGTTGGCAATAATGTCAATTTGACCTATCGGATTGAATCCTATACAACGGGCGGTCAAATTTTGATTTCTGAGTCTACCCTGCAAGAGGTGGGTTCGACCATCCGCATCGATGGCTATAAGCAGGTTCAACCCAAAGGGGTGAAACAACCCATTCTGATTTATGAAGTCGGGGGAATTGGCGGCGAGTACAATCTTTTTCTCCCAAAAGAAGAAGAAATTTTTATTTCCCTTCGCTCAGAAATTCCGCTACAATACACAATCTTAGAGGGAAAGCACGTTGGCGAAAATGTTTTTAACGGTCGCTTAGTCGAGCTTTCTGATAAAGGCGCATTAATTCGTTCAAGCCATGCGGGTTTGGAATCCTTACCTTTAATGCTGACGAATATCAAGCTGAACTTAGGCGAGGAGGACAACAAGAGCGAAGATATTTACGCGAAAGTCTTGGAACAACCCGCACCTTCGAGCAGTTTTTATATTCGCTTTACCGCAAAACCTCCAGAGATTGAAAAGCAACTCGAACAGCTTTATAAATCTCTTCAGTTCCCTCAATCGGAGTCATCCTGCGATTGAAGTCTCTATCCATCTAGCCCCATGACGCAATTAATCTTTTTAGGTTCAGGTTCAGCCTTTACAGTGGGTGCTGATAACTTTCAATCTAATCTCTTGTTAATTAACTCGCAAAATCAGAAATTACTGATTGATTGTGGCACCGATATTCGTTTATCCCTGCACGCAGCCGGATTCTCCCATCGAGATATTACCGATATCTATATTAGTCATCTTCATTCCGATCACTCAGGCGGATTAGAATACATTGGTTTTGCCACAAAATTTGACCCCAGTTGTGCTTCTCCCAATCTTTATATTAGCGAGGATCTAGCAGGGGATTTGTGGGAAAAAACCTTAGCGGGTGGCATGGCTTCAATTGAAGGCTCTATTGCTCAGTTAAGCACCTTTTTTCAGGTTTGTCCGGTTCCCCTTGAACAATCTTTTCAGTGGTCGGATATTGAATTTAAGCCAGTCCGAGTTAAGCATATTCATAACGGTCAATTTACGGTACCCAGTTATGGATTGTTTTTTAAACTGGGTCAAACCAAAATCTTCTTTACTTCAGATATTCAGTTTGCCCTAGAATGTGTCTGGGATTTATACGAACAAGCCGATCTCATTTTTCAGGATACAGAAACAGCCAAATACCCCAGTAAAGTTCACGCCCACTATCAAGATCTTTGCCAACTTCCAGCCGAAATTAAACGCAAAATGTGGTTATACCACTATCAGCCCGGAGTTTTGCCCAATGCCATAGCCGATGGATTTCAGGGCTTTGTTAAACGAGGACAAGTCTTTGATTTTTCTCAAGACTCCTTACAAATATTATGACTCGACCGCGCTTAAAATTCCCATCCTCCATCAATAGGACGTTGAGTCTCTCAACCCATGAATAATCTGATTGAAACTGTTGTTCAGAGAATTGCGAACTTATTTAACACTGAAATTCTCGCCCTTGGAGAAACTTCAGTCACTCTGAATCTAATTTTTCAGATTTTATTGGCTTTATTTCTAATTTTATTTATTTGTCGAAATCTCAAAGGATTCCTCAAATATCGCCTCCTCTCCAAATTCAAAATTGACGAGGGCAACCGAGAAGCGATCGCCACCATCATCAGTTATGGTATAGGAACCCTGAGCATCCTCGTTTTGCTGCAAACCCAAGGCTTTAACCTCGCCTCCCTCGCCGTTCTTGCAGGAGGTCTTGGCGTAGGGATTGGTTTAGGGTTACAATCGCTCACCAAGAACTTTACTAGCGGACTCACCCTGCTTCTAGAACGCAAGCTAAAAGTTGGGGACTTTATAGAATTTGCCGGACTTTCTGGCTATATCAAAGAGATTTCCTTACGCGCCACGGTAATTCGCACCCGCGAAGGCGGAGATGTCGTCGTTCCCAATAGCCAACTGGTCGAAAATCAAGTCCTCAACTGGAGTTATGATACCTTTACCGCCCGCGTTCAAATTCCCGTTGGCGTCGCCTATGGAACCGACCCCGTTTTAGTCACAGAAACCCTATTAAACTGTGCCTATGCGGATTCTTCAGTATTGCACGATCCCGCCCCGCGAGTCATCTTTAAAGGATTTGGCGATAACGCCTTGAATTTTGAACTTTGGGTTTGGGTCAACCGCATCGACCTCTCCCCCATTATTCGCAGTTCTATTAATTTTATTATTGAGTATCAACTCAGACAGCAAGGGATTAGCATTCCCTTTCCGCAGCGCGATTTATGGTTGCGAAATCCTGAAGTTCTCGCCCCAACTTATGCTACTAATAACCATCATCCCGTCTCCTTAGCGCCTGAACTTGAAAAGCCCAAAAAACCCTTATCCCTGCGCCAACTCCTGCACGAAGTCGTCTATTTTCAAAACCTCAATGACTTAGAGTTGCGCCAAATGATTGAAATTGGCTATCGCAAGCGTCTTTCTTCCTCCCAGGTTCTCTTTCGAGAAGGCGATCCGGGCGATGCCTTTTATATTATTCTGTCCGGTGAAGTGGAAGTCTATGTCGAAAAGATTGGCAAGCATTTAACCACCCTGGGGCCGGGTAAGTTCTTTGGCGAATTATCCTTAATGTTAGGCATTCCTCGAACCGCCACAATTCGGGCAACTGAGGAGACGCTATTATTTGCAATTAATAATCTGGCTTTTGAAAAACTGCTGCGCGAACACCCAGAACTGACTGAAGCCATTATCCAAGAACTGGCCCGACATCGCGAAGAACTCGCCGAACGCCAGAAGCAGCTTCGGGAAATGGGTTTAGTTGATGATGACGAAGATGATAAAAACCCAGTCATTTGGGTTCGCAAGCGCCTCAAGAACCTCTTTGGGGTGACAAGTTTATAGCATTGGCTGGCTTCATCTGAGAGAAAACTGCTACATCGTCTTAGAAAATAGAATCTCACAGGAATCGCACTCAATGCTATTTTCTAGAATAGGCAGGTCTTGACCTTCAATCCAAGCTTGCTGAGGCTGGATACCGTGGAACTGGATTTTAAGCCGATGGTAGGGAAATTCAAAGTTCCCCTCACTTTGCCAGGTTAAGGTCATTTCTGCACCCGTGCGGTGAAGTTGAAAACGGTCTACGCGCCATTCGCCATACCCATCACCAGCATCGCTGTAAACTTGACCCATGCAGCTTCCTTCGCTGGAGGGGTAGAGGTGCAGGATGAGTTGCTGATTTTCCTCCATTGCCAGAATTGTTCCCGCTTTCACTAAAAGCGGAATGGTTTCTAAAGGCGCGTCTAGGGTAAGGGTTTCGCTGTCACCTACGGGGGTATCGTCCCAGAATTGATACCACTCCCCTTTCGGAAGAATCACTTGGCGCGATCGCACTCCCTCTGCCAAAATGGGACAGACCAAAAGTGCATCGCCTACTAAAAACGCATCATCCACACTCCACAGTCGCACATCGGTCGGATCTAGCCAAAACAGCGGACGCACCATCGGATGTCCGGTTTGGGTCATTTCCCAGGCTAGCGTGTAAAAAAACGGTAATAAGCGATAGCGCAGCCGCAACAACTCGCGAATGAGGCTTAAATAGGGTTCGCCATACATCCAGGGCGTGCGATGCTTGACATTATTCGCTGAGTGAGTGCGACAAAACGGCAGAAATACCGCCATTTGGAACCAGCGCAAGTATAACTCTGGGGACGGGTTCCCCTTAAACCCGCCGATATCGGGTCCCGTGTAGGGTATCCCCGATAATCCCATTCCTAATACCGTAGGAACAGTTTGGCGCAACCCTTCCCAACTGGTTTGAACATCGCCCGTCCATGTCCAAGCATAGCGCTGTAACCCCGCCCATCCGGCGCGAGAAATTACAAACGGTCGAATTTGCGGAGAATACTCTCGTAAGGCATCATAAGCTGCGATCGCCTGCAACATCCCATAGAGATTATGCGCCTCTTGGTGGTTTCCCCCGCGACCTTCCATGCTATGCTGCGTAGCGTGCGACGGTAAGGACGGATCGCCCCACAGCGCAAAAATCCCCGGTTCGTTCATATCATGCCAAAATCCTCGAATCCCTAAATCGAGTAAATATTCATACTGGCGCGTCCACCAGTGACGGACATCGGGGTTACTAAAGTCTGGAAACGCAGACATTCCCGGCCACACCGGCCCAACAATTAGATTCCCCTGGGGATCGTTACAGAAAAAGTTCTGCATTCGCCCTTCTTGGAACAGCTTACTCTTACGACTGGCTTTAATACCGGGGTTAAGAATCGTAATCAGTTGAATGCTTCTGGCTGCTAAGTTTGCCGTCAGGGTTTTAATATCGGGAAAGGTATCTGGATCGACCGTAAAAGCGCGAAAGTTATCCTGACAATCAATATCCAGGTGAACTGCACTAATCGGAAGATCGCGTTGAATAAAGGATTCAACCGTCTCTTGTACTGCTGCTTGCGTACCATATCCCCACCGAGACTGATGATAGCCAAACGCCCAACGCGGGGGAAGCGGTGGCTTTCCAGTAAGTTCGGTATAGCGTTCGAGGAGTTGGGCAGGGGTTCCTGACGTAAAGTAATAGCATAAACTCCCGCCTTCAAAACTAGCGGTGGCGGTAGCTTCAAAGCTGAAATTAGCCGGATAGGGATTTTCGTAGAAAACCAGATAGCTTCCTTGGCGATGCAATCCCAGATAAACCGGGATGCACAGGTAAAGCGGATCGGTGCCTGAAGTATAAACCCCTCCCGCATCATAGTTCCACATCCGATAAGCCGGGATATTCTGGCCTTCGGTTTTCGGACGGCGCAAGTCTAGCGAGGCGGCGCGTTCCCCTAAGCCATAGATGCATTCTTCGGGACGCAAACGCGCTTGATGAATCCGCATTTCCCCTAACTGTTGCGGGGGGAGTTCTTCGCGCAGGGTTTGTCCCTCCGGGGTGGCAAATTTCAGATGTCCGTCGTTAAGAATCTCAATTTTGAGGTGAGAACTGGTCAGCCTCCACCCCTCAGCAGCTTGTTCTAGATGGCTTTCGACTTCTGGCCAATCCTGTTTAGCAATGCTATAGGGGAGGGGCGGTTTTCCGGGTTTCCACTCTAGGCGAACCAGTTCGGGGGTGAGAAAGGTAATCTCTAATTCGGCGCGTTCAAACTGGCAATAAGCGCCCCGTTCTCTAGCTTCTGCTTGAATCAACCCGCCTGGAGATTGTACCAAGGTTGGGGTTGGAGGGGGGGAATACTGTCGTTCTAACCAATCGCGTTGAAAGGAGTAAAACAGCGAACCCAAAAAGCGTTCAAACTTAATCAGGCGGAAGGTGAGGGCAATTTGTTTAAGAAGTTTCATAACTCAAAGCGGCTGAGGATTCCAGGGAAACGGCGAATCGCTGCTATTCTATCGAATTGGGGGATTTCACGGGACGATGCTCTTGCCACTCCGGGATTGGGTAGATTATTCTACAAATAGCTTTGAGAGACTTGCTTACAGCGATCCTTGATAAGATGGCTTGCCCCAGTTCCCTGAAACAGACCAAACGATAGAGTGATTTGATGCTCGCGATCGCGGCAAGCTAGGGAGAATCGCTACACATAGTTTCCGAAATTCTACTGAAATGCTTTGAAGTTGATGTTCTGCGATCCGTTTGGATGGAAGCCAGCAACCCAGTAAGCGCGAGTCTAAATGAGTTGCAAAAACGCTCTCATCCCCCATCTTTTTCTAGAGGTGAGGGGAGTAAGGCAAGGTTCGAGTCAGATGTTCACCGATGACGATATGGTCTTTTTTACAGTCGCCATTCCCACGTATAACGGGGAAACACGCTTGCATAGAGTGCTTCAGTGCTTGCTAGATTGCTTTACCCATCCTGCACTGTTAGAACTTAACCTTCCGAGTCATTTTGGCGAGATTCTGGTTGTTGATAATAACAGTAGCGATCGCACGGCGGAGATTGTTCGAGAATATCAAGCGATTTGGCCGCAGCACAGCCAATTGCGCTACTGTTTTGAACCCGAACAAGGGGCGGCTTTTGCCCGACAAAAGGCTGTAGAAGAAGCCCAAGGCGAACTGATTGGCTTTTTAGATGATGATAACTGGCCGGCTAGCGACTGGGTGGTGGCGGCTATTGGCTTCCATCAGGCGCATCCAGAAGTGGGCGCATACGGGGGGCAAATTCACGGGTCTTTTGAGAGCGATCCACCCACTAATTTTCAAAAGATAGCGTGTTTGCTGGCAATTGTCGAACGGGGCGATCGCGCCTACTGCTACACGCTTCAAAGCAAGATTTTACCCCCCAGTGCGGGGTTGGTGGTACAGAAACAAGTGTGGTTAAGCGCTGTTCCCAAGCGGCTATTCCTCAATCATAAGGGACGAGAAGCCGGACTGGCCAGCGAAGACCTTGAGGCGTTGTTATACATTCAACGGGCGGGTTGGGACATTTGGTATAACCCAGAAATGCGCTTGTATCACCATATTCCCAGTTGGCGTTTAGAAGTGGATTACTTAGTATCTTTAGTCCGCTGTATTGGCTTAAGTCGCTATCATATTCGGATGTTGAGGTTGAAAAGCTGGCAAAAACCAATTGCCTCTTTAGTCTATTTTGTTGCCGATCTACTCAAACTCGTCAAGCATTACTTTCAGTCCTGTAGCAGGGATTCTCAAGATACAATTGCCCGGTGCGAACGAGAACTTTTATTAAGTACCTTGCTCAGTCCTTTCTTTTTGTGGAAAATCCGCTATTTAGGCACCAGAGTATGACTTTTGACTTGAGTGTTGCAATCCCGACTTATAATGGTGCAGACCGCTTACCCAAGCTTTTAGAAAAATTGCGATCGCAATTCGATACAGACCGCTTTAGCTGGGAAATTCTCATCATTGATAACAATAGCACAGATTCCACTGCCGCCCTCATTCAAGACATTCAAAAAAGCTGGAATTTTCCCTATCCACTCCGCTATTGTTTTGAAGCCGAACAAGGATTAGCCTTTGCGAGAAACCGAGGAATTACTGAAGCCCAAGGCGAACTTGTTGCTTTCTTAGATGACGATAATCATCCCGATCCTGACTGGGTTGCCCAAGCCTACCAATTTGCCCAAAACCATCCCCAAGCTGGAGCATTTGGCGGACAAATTCACGGAGAATTTGCAATTTCTCCCCCCGCTAACTTTAAGCGAATAGAATCCTTTCTCGCCATTCGCGAACGCGGTTCGGAACCCCATTTATATCAACCCCAACATCTTAGCCTACCGCCAGGGGCCGCCTTAGTCGTTCGCCGTCAAGTCTGGCTAGATAACGTTCCCAAACGCCTGCATTTAGTCGGTCGAATTCAAGGTTCCATGCTTGCGGGAGAAGACTACGAAGCCTTACTCTATATTCACCGTGCGGGTTGGGAAATTTGGTACAATCCCGCCATGCACACCTATCATCAAATCCCCCCGCATCGCCTCGAAAAATCTTATCTAGTTTCCCTGATTCGAGGGTCTAGTCTATGCCTTTGTTACCTGCGAATGTTAAATGCTAAACATTGGCAGAAACCCTTGATATTTCTGCGAATGATTTTAGGGAGTAGCAAGCGCATTCTGCAACATTGGCTCAAATCTCGCCGTTATCCTCAAACTGATTTAGTAGCAACCTGCGAATGGGAATTTTTACAGAGTAGCTTGCTGAGTCCCTTCTATTATCTGTTGAACCTATTTCCTAAAAAAGCTGAACCAGAATGTGACATTTCCTCAAAAAGCGCCTAGATTAGAACCAAGTGCAGAAATTGCCGTGCAATTTAATGAAAATTCAGGATAAATCAGCTTAGAAAATTGAGCTTTAGTACCCAGTAAATCCCCCTTTTTCAATACTTAGGACAAATCGATGACCCGCCCCTCTAAAGTTGCTTTTATTGGCATTGATGCCGCAGACAAAGATTTAATCTTACTCTGGGCAAAATCCGGTTTATTACCCACCTTCCAATCCCTTTTAAACACCGCCGCTTGGACGCCAACCACCAGTCCCGTCGGCTTTTACGTAGGTTCCATTTGGCCGTCTTTCGCAACCGGACTCTCCCCAACCCAACACGGTTGTTACTGCTACTCGCAATTACGACCCGGAACCTATCGAACCGAACGCTATAGCGTGTTTGACTTTAAATCAGAACTGTTTTGGGATACGATTAGTCGCGCAGGTCGTAGAGTCGCCATTATCGACGTTCCTCGCATTCCCCCTTCAGAAAACTTAAATGGGATTCAAATTGTCGATTGGGGAACCCATGACCCCGATTTACCGGATCGGTTATATACTTGGCCTACATCCCTAGCCAGCGAAATTGAAGCCAAATACGGTCGAGATCCCATCGGCTATTGCAACCGAATTACCCGTAATGTAGAAGGATTTACCCAATTTCGCAATAACTTAATTGAGCGAACCCAAAAGAAAGCCCAATTATCCAGTCAATTTCTCCAACAAGAGAAATGGGACTTATTTATGACCGTATTTGCTGAAAGCCACTGCGTCGGTCATCAGTGCTGGCATCTCAACGATCCGACTCATCCTAAATACGATAGCGCGATCGCGCAAGCTGTCGGTAACCCCATTCAAGATATCTATATTGCCATCGATAAAGCCATTGGCGATTTACTCCAACAAATTGACTCCGATACCACCGTCTTTGTCCTCGCCAGTCACGGGATGGGGCCTCACTACGATGGAACCTTCCTACTCGATGAAATCCTCTGTCGCTTAGAAAAGGTAAAAACGCCTGCGGTACAACGACAAGTCGCCAAAGCCCTCAACTCCTCCTGGGAGAAAAAACCCATTATTCGCCATTTCATGCAACCTCTGCGAAAATATATTTGGCAGCCTATGCGCGATCGCCTCTGGAAAAGCGACAAACCCATCCGCCACGCCCTCCAAGAACCGGATACCAGCAACCGCAAGTGCTTTACCCTCCCCAACAACGATGTCTATGGGGGAATTCGCCTCAACCTAGTCGGGCGCGAACCCAACGGGAAAATTCATCCCGGCGCTGAGTACGAAGCCTATTGCCAGCAGTTGACCCAAGACTTAATGGACATTATTAACGTCAAAACAGGTCAACCCATCGTCAAACGCGTTTTAAAAACCCAAGACCACTACCAAGGCGAATATCTCGACCACTTCCCAGACTTACTCGTCGAGTGGAACCGAGAAGCCCCCATTGCCCAAGTCTCCTCGCCCAAAATTGGCACCCTGGAAAAAGTCTTCCCAGGCGTTCGCACAGGCGACCATAAACCCGACGGTCTATTATTTGCTTACGGCCCCGGTATCGCCCCCGGACAGTTAGAAGCCCCCATTTCTATCCTAGATTTTGCCCCAACGATTGCCGCATTATTAGAAGTCACTCTGCCAAAAGTAGATGGAAAAGTGATTCCCGCCTTCAAAACTCCAGAACCCATTGCCTAATTAAGATTGGGGCTACAGGCCCCTTTATTCTCCAAATCTGGCTATCAACTCCTCGCGAGATAAGGTTAGTAACAAGGGGGCCAACTCTTCAGGCGGCAACTGTAACAGAGGTGCAACGATAGGGGATAAAGTCGCATCAATTTCACCAAACCGCGCCCTCAGAAAGTTTTCCACCATCTGCTGACGGCCTTCTTGCTGACCTTCTTGTAACGTCGCTTCCCGCCATTGGAGATACGCTGGTGATAAGTTCATAAGCAATTCCTGGTCATCGTTATTTAAATTTTCACCTACAGAAACGCTGATACGCCAGTTGGCGACTATTTCTAGAATATTGCGTTTCAAAGGATGCCCTTGGGGTAAAGCGACCAACTCTTCAACTGCTTGCCTTTGCGTTATTCCACGTCCGAGAAGGCGCAGCCACAGCGTTTCTTCTCGAATGGGTAACTCATTAATGGCGACAAACGCGGTTCTCAAAAATTCCCCCAAAAAATAAACGCCTGCTGTCCAGTTTTCAGATGTATCCAGGCTGGCATTAAATCCGGTTAGCAGTCTTTGCGAACAAGACGGCGAGAGTATCCAAAGCCGGGGTAAGTCCACTTCGGTTAGGGAAGTTTGTTCGCGTCTGGCTTTGCGAAGCAGTTCGCTATCAAGAGAGTATAGCTTCAGCAGACAGTTGCGGACTTCTGTGGGCGAAGGGGGGTTGCGGAACGGTTCCAATAGGCACGCTGAAGCAGCCATTTGTCCTAAAAGGCCTAGAACTTGGGGTGAGGGGGTTGGCGAAGTGTGGGGAACAAACCAAATATCAACTTCGCGAACTTCTGGGGAAACTTCGCGTCCCACATTCACCTCTCCCAAAGCGGACAAGAGTTCCGCAAGATACTGTTTGGCGAATTGGTCGTGGGGAGTTCGAGTCATTTGTTGATTTTATTAGATTCGGCTTCCTGTAAACCGCTAAGGCGCAATCTCTAGCCGTTAAAATAGAAGCCTATTGTGGTAAAGCATTAAAATATTCTATGACCACGGCTACACCTGTTAAAACTCAGTACGAAGCAGTAATTGGTCTGGAAACTCACTGTCAGTTGAGTACCCAAACTAAAATCTTCTCCAGTTCTTCCACGGAATTTGGTGCAACGCCCAATACAAATATTGACCCAATTTGTATGGGGATGCCGGGAGTGTTGCCCGTACTCAACCAGAAAGTGCTGGAATACGCAGTCAAGGCGGGTTTAGCCCTCAACTGCGAAATTGCCAAATACAGTAAATTTGACCGCAAGCAGTATTTCTATCCTGACTTACCCAAAAATTACCAAATTTCTCAGTTTGACTTACCCATCGCCGAACATGGCTGGCTAGAAATTGAGTTAAGCGATGATGCAGGCAACCCCGTCCGTAAGAAGATTGGGATTACGCGCTTGCACATGGAAGAGGATGCTGGCAAGTTGGTGCATGGTGGCAGCGATCGCCTTTCGGGTTCCACCTACTCTTTGGTAGACTACAATCGGGCGGGCGTGCCTTTGGTGGAAATTGTCTCGGAACCGGATATGCGTTCGGGTCAAGAGGCGGCTGAATACGCCCAAGAGTTGCGCCGCATCCTCCGCTATCTGGGAGTTAGCGATGGCAATATGCAAGAGGGTTCTCTGCGTTGCGATGTCAATATTTCGGTTCGTCCTGTGGGTCAAAAGGAGTTTGGCACTAAGGTCGAAATTAAAAATATGAACTCCTTTAACGCCATTCAACGCGCCATTGAGTACGAAATTGAACGGCAAACCGCAGCCCTTGAAGCCGGAGAAAGAATTATCCAAGAAACGCGCCTGTGGGAAGAAGGGGCGCAACGAACCATTAGTATGCGGAGTAAGGAGGGTTCTAGCGACTATCGCTATTTCCCGGAACCGGACTTACCGCCTATTGAGGTTTCTGTAGAACAGTTAGAACAATGGCAGTCGGAGTTACCGGAACTTCCGGCCCAAAAACGCCACCGCTATGAAAACGAGTTAGGGCTATCGCCTTACGATGCGCGGGTACTGACCGATGACCGCTTTGTAGCAGAATACTTTGAAGCGGCGATCGCTGCCAAGGCCAACCCGAAGTTAGTCGCGAACTGGGTGATGGGAGATATTGCCGGTTATTTGAACGCTCAAAAGCTGACCATTGCTCAAATTGCCCTGAAGCCTTTGATTTTGGCAGAATTGGTACAACTGATTGAAGCCAATACGATTAGCAGTAAAATTGCTAAGGATATTCTGCCGGAACTGCTAGAAAAAGGCGGTTCGGCGAAGGAATTGGTCGAAGGTAAGGGATTAACTCAAATTTCGGATACTGGGGCCTTGGAATCAGCCATCGATGAGGTGATTGCAGCCCATCCCAAGGAGTTGGAACAGTATCGCAGTGGCAAAACGAAACTTCTGGGCTTCTTTGTCGGACAGGTGATGAAGAAAACCAGCGGCCGCGCTGACCCGAAATTAACGAACCAGTTATTAGCCCAAAAGCTGAACGGCTAAGGCGTTGACTGCCTGCTGGGGCTGAAAATTGTCGAAATTCTCAGACTTAAAAAGGGTTGGATTTCTTGGCAATCCAGCCCTATTTTTATCCGCAATTTCACTGAATTTTGAGATTAAAAGTTGAATTTATTTTAAGAAAAACCGCGCTTCTACGGTTCTCTGATTCCGCGCTTTCACTGAAGATGGTTGAAGGTTATGTCAGAATATTTTAGCTTTGAGCAAAATACGCGATTGTTTATCGTATTTCTACTGAAAAAGAAATTCAAGAAAACTACATTTAAGGGGTTTTCGACTTTGCCAAAAAAACACAATAGGGGGTTACGCCCCCCATCCTCTTGATGTAATAATGTGATAAGTAGATGCACCCTGATGGTAGGGAGAGTCATGTGGCTCTCCTTTTTTTTTATCCTTTTGCAACAGAGCAGACTCTTCAGAAGTTGGTATAATCGCCTCTCAAACAGCAGTGACAAACAGGGGGAGGCGCTAGGTGTCTGAATGGCATGAGATTAGCGGGGGAATAACGGCACCGAGAGGCTATCGGGCAGCCGGGATTACAGCGGGTTTGAAACCTTCAGGACAACCCGATTTAGCGTTAATTTTGTCGGATGTAGATGCGATCGCAGCCGGGGTATTCACGACTTGTATTGTCCGGGCGGCCTGCGTCGATTATTGTCGCCAACAACTGCAAGCCAAGCATAGCGCCAGAGCCATCTTATGCAACTCTGGACAAGCCAACGCCGCCACCGGCGAACAGGGATGGAAAGACGCCCTAGAGAGTGCTACAGCGTTAGGAGATGCCCTAAATTTAGCCCCCAATCAGATCCTTCTCGCCTCCACAGGCGTGATCGGGCAACGAATCAAAATGGATAAGCTGGTGGCTGGCATCCCCAATCTAGTAGCATCCTTATCTAGCGAGGGTTCCGATGCCGCTGCTAGAGCGATTATGACCACCGATCTCGTCCCCAAAACCATCGCCTTAGAAACCACCATTGGCGATCGCACCGTTCGCATCGGCGGAATTTGTAAAGGATCGGGGATGATCCACCCCAACATGGCCACCCTGCTGGCCTTCGTCACCTGCGACGCCGCCGTTTCTCCCCATCTGTGGCAAGAAATGCTGGGCCGCGCCGCCGATCGCAGCTTTAATCAAATTACCGTTGATGGCGATACCAGCACCAACGACACCTTAATTGCCTTAGCCAACGGCGAGTCGCGCACCCCCGCCATTACCGAACAGGGGCCCGAAGCCGATAAGCTAGAAGCCATGTTAACCGCCGTCTGTCAATATTTAGCCAAAGCGATCGCCCGCGATGGAGAAGGCGCAACCTGTCTAGTAGAAGTGCAAGTCACAGGCACAGCCGACGAAAAATCAGCCCGTCAAATTGCCAAAACCATCGTCGGGTCTTCCCTAGTGAAATCCGCCATTTTTGGTCGCGACCCCAACTGGGGCAGAATTGCTGCCGCCGCCGGACGTGCGGGCGTTCATTTCAACCCAGAAGACCTCCAGGTCAAATTAGGCGACTTTCTGCTCATGGAAAACGGTCAACCCCTCCCCTTTGACCGCAATGCGGCCAGCAACTACATGAGACAAGCCGCAGCAGGCGAGTACCTCAAAGAAGATACCGTCTTAATTTCCGTCAAAGTTGGCGAGGGACCCGGTAGCAGCAAAGCTTGGGGATGCGACCTCAGTTACGACTACGTGAAGATCAACGCCGAATACACCACTTGAACGATTAAAGACCGATCCTCACGCTTCGGGTAGAGTGTAGCGCTTCTACCCGAACTCGCTAAAAGATCGCAATTGGCGATCGCATCTTGGTAGGATGAAACATTGGAATCCCTAAGCGCATAATCGAACGAACCTACAATGAGTCGTCACCTAGACAACATTCCCGCACACGGCGGCGTGCTAGTGAATCGGATTGTTAACTCCGAGCAAAAAGAAGTCTTTCTCTCCAAAGCAGAAACCCTTCCCCGCATCTCACTGGATGAACGCACATTTTCCGATCTGGTGATGATCGCCATTGGCGGTTTTAGTCCCCTGACTGGATTTATGGGATCGCAAGACTATCAAACCGTCGTCACCGATATGCGTCTGGCGAACGGTTTACCCTGGTCTATCCCCATTACCCTATCCGTTAGCGAAGAAACGGCTCAACCCCTGAATGAAGGATCGCTAATTCGGCTTGATGATGCAACCGGACGCATGGTTGGCATTTTAGAACTCGCCGAAAAATACCACTACGACAAAGTTAAAGAAGCCACCCACGTCTATCGCACCGACGAAGACAAACACCCCGGCGTCAAAGTCGTTTACGAACAAGGCGAAGTCAACCTCGCTGGCGATATTTGGCTGCTAGAACGCGATCCCCATCCCCAATTCCCCCTCTATCAAATCGATCCGACCGTCTCCCGCCAAATGTTCCGCGAAAAAGGCTGGCAGACTGTCGTTGGTTTCCAAACCCGCAACCCCATCCACCGCGCCCACGAATATATTCAAAAATGCGCCTTGGAAACCGTGGATGGGCTATTTTTGCATCCCCTAGTCGGCGCAACCAAAGAAGACGATATCCCCGCAGACGTGCGGATGCGCTGTTACGAAATCATCCTCGAACATTACTATCCCAAAGACCGGGTAATTTTAGCGATTAACCCAGCGGCGATGCGCTATGCAGGCCCGCGCGAAGCCATTTTCCACGCCATCGTCCGCAAAAACTACGGTTGCACCCACTTTATCGTTGGACGCGACCACGCAGGCGTTGGCGACTACTACGGCACCTACGACGCTCAATATATTTTCGATGAATTTGAACCGGGCGAACTAGGCATTACGCCGATGAAATTTGAACACGCCTTCTACTGCACCATTTCTAAAGGGATGGCCACTACCAAAACCAGCCCCAGCAAGCCAGAACAGCGCATTCACCTATCCGGAACCAAGGTACGGGAAATGCTCCGTCGCGGCGAACTCCCCCCACCAGAGTTCTCTCGCCCCGAAGTCGCCGCAGAACTCGCACGGGCTATGCATACTTAGAGGGAAGAAGGGAATTGGGAGTTGGGAGTTGGGGGTTGGGGGAAGAAGGGAATTGGGAGTTGGGAGTTGGGGGTTGGGGGGAAGAGGGGAATTGGGAGTTAGGAGTTGGGAGTTGGGGGGAAGAAGGGAGTTGGGAATTAGGAGTTGGGAGTTGGGGGGAAGAATGGGTAAATACTGACTTACTACTATACTTCTCAGCACTCAGCACATTAGACTCAGCACTATCTTCCCACTCAGCACTCAGCACTTTACACTCAGCACTGTCTTCCCACTCAGCACTCAGCACTCAGCACTCAGCACTGTCTTCCCACTCAGCACTCAGCACTCAGCACTCAGCACTCAGAGAAGCACTCAGCACTCAGCACTCAGCACTTAGAAAAGGGGGAAGTTGTGAGATTCTTTGTTTGGATCGCGTTGGCTTTGAGGGTGTAGAAGGAGAAGAATTAGGGGTTGATGTTGCTGTCACGCCGGATAGTCTTGCCTATATTATTTATACTTCCGGTTCTACGGGGACGCCTAAAGGGGTGCTGCTGTCTCATAGGGGGTTGTGCAATACGGTTGAAGCGCAAAAGCGCCTGTTTAACCCTTGTGGTAATAGTCGGATTTTGCAATTCAGTTCTTTGAGTTTTGATGCGTCTGTGTTTGAAATTGCGCTGGCTTTGGGTTGTGGAGGTACATTATATATCCCACCCCAGGCTGCTCAATTACCGGGGATGGCGCTGATTGAGTTTTTAGCAGAGAATGCGATTACCCATGCTTTGCTGACTCCGGCGGTACTGGCGGTACTTCCGGCGGCGACGCTTCCTAGCCTGCAAGTCTTGATTACTGGGGGGGAGGCTTGTTCGAGTCAGGTTGTGGATCGTTGGGCGGCAGATCGTCGATTTTTCAACGCTTATGGCCCCACTGAAGCTACAATTTGGGCAACAGTGGCGCAATTGCATCCGGGAGATAACCCGCTAACGATTGGTTCTCCGATTCTGAATGCAGAGGTTCGCCTGCTTGATGCTAACTTGAATCCCGTCCCGGCGGGCATTCCTGGCGAAATTTATATTGGGGGCGTTGGGGTGGCTAAGGGCTATCTCAATCGGTCAGAATTAACAGCAGAACGGTTTATTGAGATTGGCGATCGCAGATTTTACCAAACAGGCGATCGCGCTCGGTATCGCAATGATGGCACAATTGAGTTTTTGGGGCGTGGCGATCGCCAAATCAAGATCCGGGGTTTTCGGGTAGAATTAGGCGAAATTGAAGCTACCCTCCAACGCCATCCCGCAATTCAAGACGCGGTGGTTATTCCTGGCGATGAGATGCGTTTGTTCGCTTACTTCAGCCTCAACAATACCCTCCTGCAACAAACCACCCTCCAAGCACTGGAAACCCAACAAATCCAACGCTGGCAAACCCTCTACAACGAAACCTACAATCTAAGTGCTTCTCTGAGTGCTGAGTGGGAAGATAGTGCTGAGTGTAAAGTGCTGAGTGCTGAGTGGGAAGATAGTGCTGAGTGTAAAGTGCTGAGTGCTGAGTGGGAAGATAGTGCAAAGTTCCAAGTTCCGAGTTCCGAGAAGTATAGGAGTAAATCAGTATTTACCCCTTCTTCCCCCCATCCCCCCATCTCCCCATCCCCCCATCCTTCTTCCCCCCACCCTCTTACAGGCTGGAATAGCAGCTACACGGGAGAACCCATTCCCCCAGAAGAGATGCAAGAATGGGTAGGCGATCGCGTTCAACAAATTCTTGCGCTTAAACCCAAGCGCGTCTTAGAAATTGGTTGCGGTACGGGGTTATTACTGTTTCAAATTGCGCCGCATTGTCAAACCTATGTTGCCACAGACTTCTCAACGGTTTCGTTAGAGGTAATTCAAGCCCAGTTAACCCATTTACCCCAAGTTCAACTGCTGCACCGCATGGCAACGGATTTAGAGGGAATCGATCTGGGCGCGTTTGATGTCGTTATTTTAAACTCCATCGTCCAATATTTCCCTAGCGAAGCCTATCTGCTGCAAGTGTTGACAGCCGCGCTGCAAGCCGTCGCTACTGATGGTGTTGTGTTTATCGGCGATGTGCGAAGTTTACCTTTACTGACTGCTTTCCATGCTTGGGTGCAGTTTTCCCAGGCGGAGGCGGGTATAGAACGCAGCATCCTTCAGCAACAGGTGCAGCAAGCACAATTTGAAGAACCTGAATTGGCGATCGCGCCTGCTTTTTTCCAGACTCTACCGGATCGCTTTCCTCCAGTGCAACAGGTGCAAATTCGCCTATCGCGGGGACGCAGTTGCAATGAAATGACCCAGTTTCGCTATAACGTTTTACTATACCTGGAGTCCAAACCGCTACTGTCAGCCTTTCCTCATGACTGGCAACAAAACCCAATTTCAGTTCAAAGCGTACAACACTATCTAATTGCAGAGCAACCCGCAGTTTATAGCCTGACTCAGATTAAAAATCGTCGAGTGGTAGAGGCGATCGCAACTGCAAACTGGTTGCAGAATAACGACTCTCCCAAAACCGTTGGGCGAATGCGCGAAAAGTTGCCAGCCATGCTTGCAGATAGCCTCGATCCGCAAGATTGGTGGGATCTGGAAACGCAATTACCCTATCGGGTAGAAATTACTTGGTCTAGCCAAACCGAGACAGGCGATTATGATGTTATCTTCATTCGCGAAGACGTGCAGGGGTTTGCGAGTTTGCCCTTAGATGCATCGGCTGCACCCTACACCAATAACCCGTTGCAAGCTAACTTTGCCCGCCAACTGATTCCCCAATTGCGGCAAGCCTTGCAGCAAAGCTTACCCGAATATATGATACCGTCGGTTTTCGTGCCGTTGGAAGCCCTGCCGCTTACCCCTAGCGGCAAAGTAGATCGCAACCGGATAGCCCAGCAGTCTCGGCGCAGTCTGCGGGCTGCAAACGCCTCCCCGGTGCCCTTAACCGCAGTTGCAACCACGCTGATCGAGATTTGGGAAGACTTGTTGCAGATTCAACCCATTGGCGTGCAGGATAACTTTTTTGAGTTAGGCGGACATTCCCTGTTAGCTACCCAAATGACTTCCCGGATTCGAGATGCTTTGGGGCTAGAGTTGCCCTTAAAGCGGGTGTTTGAATCCCCCACCATTGCCCAACTTACACCCCTTTTAGAAGCCCTGCAAGCCTCCTACGAGAATCCCAAGGAGCCGCCCTTGGTTCGATTAGACCGCTCGGCATACCGTCGCCAACGCCCATCTCCGATACCCTCTCCCTTACCGACGCCTGCCGTTCAGAAATTACCCTCGCCCCTGGTTCCCCTCACCCTTGGGGGTAGCCAGCCGCCGTTCTTCTGCGTGCATCCGATGTTTGGGGTGGTGTTTCCCTATCTAGAATTGGCGTATCATCTCGAAGGGAGCGATTCCCGTAGGGATCGCTTCGCGAATCGCAGTTTTTACGGGCTTCAGGCGTTTGGATTAGATGGCAAATCTGAGCCGTTAAATCGCATTGAAGCGATCGCCTCTTCTTATATTCAAGCGATTCAAACGATTCAACCCAATGGCCCCTATTACCTAGGCGGTTGGTCGTTTGGCGGGTTAGTGGCCTATGAGATGGCGCAGCAACTCACCCAAGCCGGACAAGAAATTGCGCTTCTAGCAATTCTCGATACCCCCGCCCCAACGCATCATCCCACCCTCTCCCAAAGTCTCAAATTCCTGTTAGGAAGTGCCCTGTGGTCTACCTTACCCTTTTTGCGCGATTATGCCGTGCTGCTGACTCAACGCTTCCCGTGGTTTTCTCGCTCTTCATGGTCGGCAATTCTGCGCTTAATGCCCGAAGAGTCGCGCCTGCAATTGATGGATGAATCGGCAGTGCGATCGCTCTTACCCATTGTCTATGCTAACTCCCAGGCTACCTATCAATATAAGCCGCAACCCTATAGCGATTGCCTCACCTTGTTTAAAGCCACCGAACAATCAGACGCCATTGGACGCGATCCGACGTTAGGCTGGGGTGCATTTGCTCCTCATATTCAAGTTATTCCGGTTCCCGGCAATCACCTTTCTTTGCTCAAACCTCCCCACGTCCAAACCTTAGCCCAACAACTAGGGCAATGTTTCGACCGAACAAGAACGAGTCGCACCTAGGGGTTGGGTTTGACTGGGAATGAGAATGAGCGACCAGTAGGGAACCTCGGCTGGATCGATCTCGGTAATGGGGATAATTCGCTGGTTGGGTTGGGTTGCCCGCTCGATGTAAAGGGCGCGATCGAGCAATCCCAGTTCCTCTAGGAGAGTGCGGACTTTAGCAAAGTGTCTGCCTAGCTTGATAATGACTGCTGCATCTACCCCGGCGAGGCGATCGCGCAACGTCTGGGCGTCCAACGTTGCAGGCATAATAATGAACACATCATCGCGAAAGGTAAGGGGCGCACCCAACATAGCTGCACTTGCCGTTGTCGAAGAAATTCCCGGAACCACTTCAGTTAGAAATTGTGGCGCTAACCGCCCAAACAAATACATGAACGAGCCATACAGCATCGGTTCTCCCTCGCACAGCACGGCCACATCCTGTCCCCCCTGAAGATGTTCGGCGATTTTCTCGGCGGCAATGTCGTAGTAAGGTTGAGACGATCGCTCTACGCTAAAGGGCAACGGCATGGGAACTTCAATCTGGTCGGGACGGATGAAATCTGCCACGATCGTCCGTGCCACACTGTTGCCATTCTCTAAAGTCGGGTAGGCAATGACGGGAACCGAGGTCAAAATTCGGTGGGCTTTCAGCGTCAGCAGTTCCGGATCGCCTGGACCAATGCCCAAACCATAGAGTTTGCCTGCGTTCATAGTTCGTTTTCCTTAGCTAAGGCATTGACAGCGGCCGCCGCGATCGCACTTCCCCCCCGCCGCCCCTGGAGCGTGATGAAGGGGACGCCGCGACTATTAGCCGCTAATTCTGCTTTCGATTCGGCGGCTCCCACAAATCCAACGGGGAAACCCAAGATCAGAGCAGGTTTGGGAAATCCCTCATCTAGTCGTTCTAGCAGTCGATACAAAGCAGTGGGAGCATTGCCAATCGCAACAACGGCTCCCGCAATACGAGGTTGCCAGAGTTCTAAAGCAGCAGCCGATCGCGTATTTTCGATCCGTTTGGCAATCTCTGGAACTTCCGCATAATTGAGGGTACAAATAATTTCATTGTTAGCTGGCAATCGCTTGCGAGTAATGCCATTGGCAACCATTTGCGAGTCGCAGAAAATTGGCGCGCCGCAGAAGAGAGCCTCTCGTCCGGCTTGGACTGCATCCGGTGAAGCCGCCAGGTCTGGGACAATATCGGTCATGCCACAGGCATGAATGAGCCGCACTGCCACAAGTGCTAGGTCATCGGATAATTGATTTAAATCGGCTTCTGCACGAATGATGGCAAAAGATTTTCGATAAATATCATCGCCGTTGCGAATATAGTCGATCATTTCGTGACTTCTAAAGTTTTGAGGAAGCACCAGAGCGTTTTTTGATGGGAGGAGATACAACGCGCTCCCCCTAAATCCACGCCACTTACTTAGGGGGACTTTGAAGAAATTGTACTTTGCGGATCTCAACCAGGTCGTATTAACGGTTGGAGATCGTGAGTGCGTTCTAAAATCGCATCAAGCTAACGTAGCGTATCACAATTGAAAGCACCACATAAAAATGCTCAAATCTTTTTGAAAGCGAGGAGACCATGCAAAAGTGGCTATCGATTGTGGGGATTGGTGAGGATGGGCTAGAGGGAGTCAGTCCGGTGGGGCGCGTTCTCCTGGCTCAAGCAACTGCGATCGCCGGTGGAGAACGCCATCTCGCTCTATTACCTTCAGGCGATCGCCGCGAAAAACTGCTTTGGACTTCTCCAATTGCAGACTCCGTACAGCAGATCGTTGAGCGTCGGGGTCAGGGGGTGTGCGTGTTGGCCAGCGGCGATCCGATGTGTTACGGCATTGGCGTCACCCTGCTGCGACAGATTCCCCTAGCAGAAATGACGATTGTTCCGGCTCCCTCTGCCTTTAGCCTCGCCTGTGCGCGTCTGGGTTGGTCGCTGACGGATGTCGAAACCCTCAGCCTGTGCGGACGCGATCCGGCTCTTTTAAATGCCGTACTCTACCCCGGTGCCAAAATCTTGATCCTCAGCGCCGATAAAACGACTCCGGGAATCGTGGCTCAACGCCTGACCCAACAGGGCTACGGTGACAGTCAGATCGCCGTTCTAGAACGCATGGGCGGCACGCAGGAACGCATCACCACAGGCACCGCCTCTACCTGGACAAGCCCCGATCTCGCCGATCTCAACACGATCGCCCTAACTCTCTATGCCACTGCTGCCCCTCCCCACTCGCCACGCGCCCCCGGACTTCCCGACACTGCCTATCACCACGACGGACAATTAACTAAGCGGGAAGTTCGCGCCATGACCCTATCTGCCCTTGCACCCTTACCCGGACAACTGCTGTGGGATGTGGGTGCAGGCTGTGGTGCGATCGCCATTGAATGGATGCGGTGCGATCGCCGGTGTGGTGCGATCGCCATTGAACAACACCCCAGCCGCCTGCAATACATTGCTAACAATGCCCAGGCGTTGGGCGTTCCCCATCTCAAAATTGTGCCAGGAGCAGCCCCCCATACCCTGAAAGACTTACCAGCACCCGATGCCATTTTTATCGGCGGGGGACTCACCACACCGGATTTGCTAGAGACCTGTTGGCGATCGCTACGTTCGGGTGGTCATTTAGTTGCCAATGCAGTCACAGTTGAGAGCGAACAAATGCTTTTTCACTGGCAAGGCAAGCTGGGCGGAAACCTCACCCGTATCGCCATTCAACGAGCAGAACCCATCGGTAAATTCTTAGGCTGGAAAGCAATGGCCCCCGTTACCCAGTGGGTTGTAGTGAAGGGATGAACCTTGAGTTGTCTTTGATGATAAAAGTGAGGCGATTGTGCAATGGATACCCGATTAGAATACCAAAACCTTATCAAGAGTGTTCTTCAAAATCACGCTGAGTATCGTGCTACTCTGAACGATGGCTATAGTTCTCAGCTCATTTTTGATGATGAACGGAGACAGTATTTGATTCTAGATATGGGCTGGAATGGCGATCGGTATCTCCATGCAACTCCAATTCACATCAGTCTGATTGGAGATAAGGTTTGGATTCAATATGATGATACTGAGGAAGGAGTAGCGACTGATTTAATGGCAGCAGGTGTTTCTAAAGAAGACATCGTATTAGGTTTTCGTCATCCGAGAATACGGCAACATACAGGTTTTGCGGTAGCTTAATTAATAATATATCTATGATTGAGGAGATTGACCTTTGAGCATGTTACAAAGACTAACCCTTAGCGGATTTAAGTCTATTAAGACAATAGATATTGAACTGCATCCTTTAAATATATTAATTGGAGCAAATGGGGCAGGTAAAAGTAATCTTATCTCGTTTTTCAAAATGCTTAATGAGATGATGGCTGGGCGCTTTCAGCAATACATTGGAACATCGGGGCGTGCCCAATCTCTCTTACATTTTGGACCTAGAATAACGCCTCAAATAGAAGCAAAATTGGAATTTCAAGTTGACAATGGAGTAGATACTTACCACATTCGACTATTTCATGCGGCTGGTGATACGCTTATTTTTGCTGAAGAGACCTTATATTTTTTAGAAACAGGGCGGGAGTCTCCAAGAGTTGACGAATTAGGTGCAGGGCATCAAGAAACTCAGATTATCAAAGCAGCAGACGAAGGGAAGCAAACTGCTAGAACACTCAGATACTTACTCAACCGTTGCCGCGTGTATCATTTTCATGACACCTCATCTACAGCAGATGTTCGTCAATCTTGTTATGTTGGGGATAATCGATGGTTAATGCCCGATGCTGGTAACTTAGCAGCCCTGCTCTTAAGATTTCGTGAGGAAAATACAGGTTTAGCTTATCAGCGTATCATTGGAACCATTCGTCTAATCGCTCCCTTTTTTGATGATTTTGTTTTAGAGCCAGATGTGTCTAATCGCGTCATCTTGAACTGGAAAGAAAAAGACTCAGACCGTGTATTTGGGCCGCACCAATTTTCAGATGGTACTTTACGAGCTATCTGTCTTGCGACCTTGCTTTTACAGCCAGAACAGGAACTTCCAGAACTAATTATTGTTGATGAACCAGAGTTAGGGCTTCATCCTTATGCTTTAAATATTGTGGCTGATTTATTTAGTAAAGCCGCGCTTCACACGCAGATACTGATTAGTACCCAATCTAGTCCTTTTCTAGATAATTTTAATCCTGATAATGTTATCACAGTTAATAGAGAGGGTAAAGAATCTCTATTCAACAGGCTAACTTCTACAGAGTTGGATGTTTGGCTAGACGAGTATAGCCTGGGTGAAATTTGGGAGAAAAATGTTATCGGTGGAGGCCCCCATTAATGGTGCGCCTTTATTTATTTGCAGAAGGGCAAACTGAGCAAACATTTGCTGATAATTTAATAAAGCCACACTTAGCTCAGTATCAAGTGTTTATGCATAATCCTGTACTCATTGCCCATGCAAAAAAGAAGGGGCGCGTACATCGTGGCGGCGGTCATAATTATATCCCTATGAAAAATGACATTATGCGCTTTCTTAAACAGGAGAAGTCCTCAGAGGTTTTCTTCACAACCATGATTGATTTATATGCTATCGATCCTGATTTTCCCGGATTAGCTGAGGCTGAATCGATACGACAAGATCCTTTAAGGAGGGTTGAATTCCTGGAGCAACGATTTGCAGCAGATATTGGGGATAAGCGTTTCATTCCTTACATTCAGTTGCATGAGTATGAAGCGTATCTTTTTTCCGATCCAGCTTGTTTTGAATACCTTAGTGCTGAAAGTACCAAAGAGATTGAAGCCCTTCAATCTGTTGCCAATCAGTATCAAACACCTGAATTAATTAACGACGGACAGCAAACAGCGCCTAGCAAACGCATTATGGCTCAATTCCCAGATTATGAAAAGGCGAAATCCACTTTTGGACCCCAGTTGGCTGAAAGAATTGGGTTACAGGTAATTCGGAGTACCTGTCCTCATTTCAATAAATGGTTGTCAAAGCTTGAATCTTTAGGCGGGGAATAAAAGAGTGTTAGCTGCCCCCAAATAGCCCAAATAGTAGAAGTAATCGATCGCCGCTAGCTGGCTATTTCTTCAATTGCAACAACGTATTTTTGAGCCATGCCAAGGCACTCTCTACATCTGTAACGGTGTCTCCCGGTGGAAGAGGCGATCGCTGGATCATCACCACCGGAAGGGCTAACTCTCGTGCGGCGATAATCTTGGCGTAGGTGGCATCGCCGCCACTGTTTTTGCTGACGATCGCACCAATCTCATATTGTTGTAACAGCGATCGCTCATGGTCTAGTGAAAAGGGTCCCCGTTCTCGCAAGAGTTTTCCGGGGGGGACTGGTGCATCGGGTTGGGGTGGATCGATGGTTCGCATCAAAAACCAGAGATTTTGCAGATGAGCAAAGGTAGCTAGTTCTTGTCGTCCGATTGCTAGAAAAATCCGCTGGGCAAGGTTTGGTAACTGGGCGGCGGCGGCTTCATGGGCGTCTACTTCGATCCAGCGATCGCCCTCTGTGCGTTCCCAGGCTGGACGAACCAGCATTAAGTGGGGAATACCTACCACTGCTGCTGCGGTAGCGGCATTGAAGGAAATTTGAGCCGCAAAGGGATGGGTAGCATCAATCAACGCCTCTATTTGTTGTTCTTGCAAGTAGTCGGTGAGTCCTGCCACTCCGCCAAATCCACCGATGCGGGTGTTTTTAAAAACCCCTCTCGGCTGATGAGTTCGACCAGCTAGCGAGGCGATCGCTTCCACCCCAGGGATCTCGGCTATCCGGGTTGCTAATTCTGTCGCATCCTTTGTCCCACCCAAGATTAGCACCCGCTTGCGATCGCTCATCTCATCCCCCCAGCCTCACAATATCGCCTGTAACTCCAGACGGTAATTTCTCGCCTCAAACCGAACTTGATAGGGGTGCCCCAGGATTTCCCAGTTGCAGCCTATTCCAGTACAAAAGTAAAAGGATGTTTTCATTCCCCTTCTCTATCGTCCTGATTTTTACCCAATGGCACGTTCCGGTTACACCCTACCCGTTTTTGCGGTTGCAGCCGCTAAAGCTGCCTTATCCCATCTGCATCGCCCCGAAGCCTTGCAAACGGTTATCTTGGATTTATTGCCCGGTGAAGCAACCATTCCCATTCAGCAGGTTGCTCGTCTGGATCTCAACAGCGCGCTGGCGATCGCAACTAGCGATCCTGGCGATAATTTAGACCTAACTCGCAATACGCCGATTTGGGCTTGGGTTAAACTTCAGCCCCGACAATCAGAACCTCTCATCCTAGAAGCGGGAGAGGGCATTGGTAAAACGACAGCAGGCGATCCCGCCATTTACCATTATGCTCGCCGTTTGTTTGAGGCAAACCTGCTCCCGTTGATTTCTGCCGATCGAACCGTCACGGTGACGATGATCATGCCAGAAGGTCGCCAACTGGCTCAACGCACGTCTAATGAAGCCTTTGGCGTCTTGGAAGGGCTGTCGCTGTTGGGAACAAGCGGCATTTCTCAGCCCCTTTCTGCTGAAGATTACCTAGAAGATTTACGCCAGACGCTGCAAACCAAAGTGCGATCGCACGCCCATTTGGTCTTTTGCATTGGCAGTCATGGCCTCCACATTGCCCAACAGATGGGGATTCCAGAAACGGCTATTGTCCAAACCGGGAATTGGATTGGGGCGTTGTTAGTTGAGGCTGGCTTGCGCGGTGCAGAGTCGGTGCTACTGCTAGGCTACCAGGGAAAATTGGTGAAGCTGGCAGGGGGCATTTTTAACACCTCCAGTCACCTTGCTGATGCCAAATTGGAAATTATCAGCGCCGCTGTTGCCCGTACAGGAGGGAGTTTATCTGCCATAGAGTCTGTTTTGGCCGCTAAGACGGCGGATGCAGCCTATAAAAGCTTAGTTGAACTGAGATTAGCCGATCTCGTCTTTCAGACATTAGCCGCGACCATTTCCCAAAATGCCCAGGCTTATGTAAAAAAGTATGGGGATGTTGTCCTCAATATCGGTACTGTTTTATTTAACCGTCAGGGGCAGGTCATTGCCCAAGATGCGATCGCAACTCAATTAATAGATTCCTGGACGCAAGAATAAATGCTCCCCCAATTCATGGAAGTGCGATCGCAGTTTTGACCCGCTTCAGGCGTTGGGCTGAGATGGCAAGGGATAGCAGCGATCGCCAGAAACAATCATTAATCTTCCGGACAGAAACGGGTAATTGTGCTTATCTTGAGCGAATTTGCGATCGCGATATTGCCTAAATCCTTATCGAATAATTTGTGCAACCCAGTAGCGGTTGTGGGTACCCTAGAAATATAACCTAGGATAGATGTCCCCATGCAATCATCGGGTAGTCAGTTGGAAAATTGTTACGCTTTAACCTGCGATCCCTCTATCGAGGCGAACGATCCTCAAACCAGTAGAGCCTATCCCCGTCCGCAACTTCAGCGCGACCGATGGATTTGTCTGAATGGTTTATGGAAATTCTCATTTGACGATACCGGGCAATGGATTCGCCCCACTGACATTGCGGAGTGGACGCATACAATTGAAGTACCCTTTGCTCCAGAATCTACTAGAAGTGGTATCGGCGACACCGGATTTCACCCCAACTGTTGGTACGAGCGAGAATTCAATGTCCCCCAAGGTGTAGGTCGGGTACTCCTGCATTTTGGAGCCGTAGACTATCAGGCGCGGGTGTGGGTCAACGGTCAATTTATGGCAGAGCATGAGGGCGGTCATACCCCCTTCACCATTGATATTACTTCAGTCTTAAACGAAAGTGGGATACAACAAGTTACCGTTTGGGCGCAAGATGACCCCTTCGATCTAGCCAAACCCCGTGGCAAGCAAGATTGGCAGCTTGAACCCCATAGTATCTGGTATCCGCGCACCAGCGGTATTTGGCAAACCGTTTGGGCTGAAATTGTTCCCGAAACCTATATCGAGCGCATCCGTTGGACGCCGCACTTCGAGCGATGGGAAATTGGCTTTGAAGCCTTCATTGCAGGTCAACAGGACGAAGGGTTAGAAGTCAAGGTGAAACTCATCGCCAACCGTCAGGTTTTGGTGAATGATACCTATGAAGTCATCAACGGCGAGATTCATCGACGCATCGCCCTATCCGATCCAGGGATTGATGATTATCGTAACGAACTGCTTTGGAGTCCAGAAAAGCCGACCCTAATTGATGCTGAAATTCAACTCTGGCAAGGCGATCGGCTAATTGATGAAGTTAAGTCCTACACGGCGATGCGAACTGTTGGAATTCAGCGCGATCGCTTTATGCTCAACGGTCGCCCTTACTATCTTCGCCTTGTTCTCGATCAAGGGTATTGGCCCGATACGCTGATGAGCGCCCCCTCCGATGAAGCCCTGCGCCGCGATGTCGAGTTAGTTAAAAGTATGGGCTTTAACGGCGTTCGCAAACACCAAAAAATTGAAGACCCCCGCTTCCTCTACTGGGCAGATGTCCTGGGCTTAATGGTTTGGGAAGAAATGCCCAGCGCCTATCGCTTTACGCCAAAAGCAGTCGAACGCCTGACCAAAGAGTGGACTGAGGTCATTAACCGCGATGCCAGTCACCCCTGTATTGTCGTGTGGGTTCCCTTTAACGAATCTTGGGGCGTTCCCGACTTAACCGCGACCGAAACGCATCGCCATTGCGTCCAAGCCCTCTATTACTTAACCAAAACCCTAGACCCAACTCGCCCAGTGATTGGTAACGACGGTTGGGAAAGTGCAGCCACCGATATTCTGGCCATCCATGACTACGACAATAAACCGACGCGCCTATTTAAACGCTATGGCCCGGAAGTCAAACTCTCAGACCTTTTCGATCGCCAACGTCCCGGCGGGCGCGTTCTCACCCTAGACGGCTACCCCCACAACGGACAGCCGATCATGCTCACCGAGTTTGGGGGTATTGCCTATGCGGCACCCGAACAACCCGATACGAATAAAATTTGGGGATATGTGCGTTCCTCAGATATTTCGGAGTTGCAAATCCGGTATACGGCGTTACTGAGCGTTGTAAACAAAGTCGAACTCTTTAGCGGCTTCTGTTATACCCAGTTAACGGATACCTTCCAAGAAGCCAACGGACTGTTGTATGCAGACCGCACGCCCAAGTTTCCGATTGAAGCGATCGCCTATGCAACTCTAGGTAGGGGCGAAGAGGAAGAAGAGGACGTTATGCTTTCAGCAGTCAAAGCGAAATGGTCACCGGATAATGTATTCCCAGGCGCTGTTAAAGCCGGATGGGCGGGCACTGACTCTGTACAGTCGGTACCCCATTGTGCAGGGCATCCAGGCTCCCAGCCCCGCTAGCGAGCCAATTCAAGCCAATCCCCATCTGCGCTGGCATCCCTTACGCGGGGAATGGGTGGCTTATGCAAGTCATCGTCAAGGGCGGACGTTTATGCCGCCCCCCGAATACAACCCGCTAGCCCCCACCACTAACCCAGAGTTTCCTACCGAACTTCCCCAAGGACGATATGATATTGCGGTTTTTGATAACCGCTTTCCCTCCCTTACCCTAGGGGCCCACAACTCACCGAGCAGTATTGTGGATACCCTACCCGCTAATGGGGCCTGTGAAGTGGTGGTTTTTACCCAAAACCCTAGCGCTTCCCTGGGTTCCTTAGAACTGGATCATCTCGATTTGCTGTTTTCCGTTTGGGGCGATCGCACTCGCGTCCTTGGAGAGCAACCCAATATTCAATATGTCCTCCCTTTCGAGAATCGAGGGGTAGAAATGGGCGTCACGCTGCTGCATCCCCACGGTCAAATTTACGCCTATCCGTTTGTCCCTCCCGTTCCCGCCCGAATGCAAGAACGCCAACAGGTTTATTACCACGAAAATAAACGCGGCTTGCTCCAAGATTTGATTCAAAACGAAATTGCGGATCGCCAGCGGATTATTTATCAAGATGAAGAGGCGATCGCCTTCGTCCCCGTTTGCGCCCGTTACCCTTACGAAGTCTGGATCGCGACCCTTGAGCCAGTGGCGACGTTTATGGATTTAACCGCCAACCAGCGCCGAGGATTGGCTAGAGCTTTAAAAACTGTCACCCTAAAATATGATGGCCTTTGGAACCGAACTTTCCCCTACTTAATGGCATGGTTCCAGGCCCCTACGGATGGTCAACCCCATCCCGAATCTCATCTCCACGCCGAATTTTATCCCCCCTATCGCACCCCGGACAAGCTCAAGTTTTTAGCTGGAACCGAACTAGCGGCGGGAATGTTTGCTAGCGATGCCCTCCCCGAAGAGAAAGCCGCCGAATTGCAGGCCGTCTCTGTCAACCTAGAAGTGGGGGTCAGCGCTTGAAAGAACGGAACCCAGAAGTCGCCCACAAGCTAGAATTCATCCGAGGAGTTCTCGCCGAAGTTGGAGCAACCGCCGTGCGTCTGAAAGGAACAGACTGGTTTGCTTGGGCGACTGCGGGTGCTTCTAATACCGTCTTGCTAACCGCCGAAACGGGTATCGCCGAAGTCTTGATAACGGCCCAAGAGGCTTGGATTTTGACCGATGAGATTGAAGCCCAACGCTTGGAAGATGAGGAACTGTCTTTAGACTTTAAACTCCAAGTTAACCCTTGGGCTGATAGTGCGGCTCGCGAATCCTTTGTACGAGAGGTGGCGGGCGCGGGAATGGTTCTGTGCGATCGCCCTATTCCCCATCAAGAAAAACGATTGCCCCCCGCTCTACAAGCCCGCAAACGCGTTATGATGCCCAGCGAACTAGAGCGATATCGCCAAGTGGGGCGTCAAGCCAGTGAAGCCATGACTGAGGTGCTATCCCACGCTCAACCCACCTGGACAGAATATCAACTAGCGGGTGCGGGTGCAGAGGCGTTATGGGCAAGGGGACTGCATCCAGCTTTGACGTTAGTGGCGGGCGAAAGGCGCTTGCCCCTTTACCGTCATGCTACCGCTACGGGGGAAGCTATTGGGGTTAAAGCCATGCTGGTGTTTTGCGCTAGGGGTCAGGGTTTGTATGCCAATTTGACCCGATTTGTCTCCTTTGGCACCGTTCCCGCTCAAGAAGCGCAATTGCACCGTCAGGTTCGGGAAATTGAAGCCCAAGCCTTGAATTTGTGCAAACCCGGAACAACCTTAGATGCCGTTTATCAAACCCTGGCTCAAGCTTACGCCCAGCATGGCTTTCCCCAGGCGATCCGCGAGCATCACCAGGGGGGAACCACAGGATATTTAGCGCGGGAAATTGTGGCCAACCCCACAACCCCCGATCCTTTAGTCGCAGGAACGGCGGTGGCTTGGAATCCCAGTTTAGCCGGGGCCAAAGTTGAAGATACGTTTGCGATCCTTCAGGATGGAACCTTGGAAAATCTCACGTTCGATCCCAACTGGCCAAGCGTTGAAGTGGCAGGCAGGCTGCGCCCCATACCCTTAGAAATCGTATGAACTTTCAGCAAATCTTTGGAACCTTACCCCAAACAGAAGCCAGCGCGCCGGGGCGGGTGAATCTGTTGGGGGAACACACTGACTATAATGATGGGTTTGTCCTTCCAACCGCGATTCCCCAACAAACGACAGTCCAGCTAGGTTTAAGTCAGGATGGACAGCACCATTTTTACTCGGTGGAACTTGACGAACGGGTTAGTATTTCCGAGGGGACGCATACGCCCTCTGGGTTTGCTAGTTATATCTTCGGCTGCATCCGGCTGTTGGAACGCGAAGGCTATACCCTAGCGCCTGTCAATGTTTACGTCAGTTCGGCAGTTCCCATAGGCTGCGGTTTATCGAGCAGCGCTGCTTTAGAGGTGGCGACGTTGAGGGGATTGCGATCGCTCTTTTCTCTCCCCCTGGGTGACGTGAAAATTGCCCAACTCGGACAACAAGCGGAAATTCAGTATGCGGGCTTAAACTGCGGCATTATGGATCAAATGGCGGCGAGTTTGGCCGATACCCACTCCCTGCTATTTTTAGACACCCGCACCCTCGATCGTCAGGTGTTACCGTTCCCCACAGGTGCCGAAATTCTAGTCATTGATAGCGGCGTTCATCACTCTCTAGCGGCTGGTAGCGGTTACAACCAGCGTCGGGCAGATTGCGAGGAGGCGGCTCGCTTGCTGGGGGTTAAAGCACTGCGCGATATTACCGATCCCCAGGCGGTGGAATCGTTACCCGATCCGCTTCGCCGTCGGGCGCGTCATGTCGTTACCGAAGATAACCGCGTGCTGGAGGCGGCTGCGGGCGTTTCGGCTCAACGTTTTGGCGAACTGATGAACGCTTCTCACACCAGCCAGCGCGATGATTATGAGGTTTCGGTACCCGAAGTTGATACGCTAGTCGCCATCTTACAGGAAACGCCGGGAGTCTTTGGCGCTCGCTTAACAGGTGGCGGTTTTGGGGGCGCTTGTGTCGCTTTGGTGGCAGCAGGTTACGGGGAAGGGGTGAGTCTAGAGGCGATCGCTAAATACCAGCAAGCCGGTTATCGCGGACGGGTGTTAGTCCCCTCTCACTCGGTCTAAAACTATAGAAACGCTCTGACTATCGGCGGGTTTTGAAGGCCAACGAACGGTGATAACGGTGGAATGTTTCTCAGCAGACCAAGAGTGAGGAACTCCCGGCAACCAAAGCACGTAATCTCCAGGGCGAGATAAGATGAATTCTTGCTCTGGAAATTGCAGGCAAAATCGCCCCTGAATGAGGATTGAAAGGGTGGTTGCTTCGGCATTCGTTGCCCATTCGGTTCTACTATCTCCGGCTAAATGAATGCCCCATTTCACTTCTAGTTCAGCGGTAGATCGCGGATCGCGATCGGGGGTGATAAAGTGACCCATAAACCAACCCCGCCGATTCATATCTTTGCTTTCAAGAGGGGCATTTCCAAATACAATTTTAGAGGACATAAGCCGAGTTGTTGATTAAGGAAGTTGATACAGATTTGATTGGGAAAATTATCAATTAAGCTTGACCTGTATTCTATCAATTAAAGTCTTTTTGGATTTTAACTTAATAGGAATACAGAAAAAGGTTTGCAACTGATTTTAATTAGCTGCGTAAATTGTGAAAATTTTAGCGATCGCACTTACAATTCTCTCTCTTATTCAAATGTAGATTATTGCTTAAAAATTCGTTTGCACCCCTCCCAAGACCTATTTATCTATGTTTTGATACTGTCTTCAACACTACAATCTTTGTCTCAATCAAAACTTACCTTTGGATAGAGGTTGAAAAAATTGCTCTAACAGTATTGTTCTATTCAAGGGGATAAGTCTTTTCAATCCTACAATAATATCCTTATCCAGAAAAGCCGTGAAATTTCAAATTGAATGCAATCGCTTATTGAAAATGCCGAAAACCTGCTTAACTTGCCAAAACTTGTTTGAGATGGGAGAAGCAAGGGTTATTGTTTGTAATGATGAGGGAGATAGTTACGGGGATATTTGCCCCCACTGTATCGCAATGGGTTCGAGTTGGCTTGGCAATAAAATTCAACGATTCGATCGCAAACTCAGCTCCTAACTTCTATCCTTTGCTCCGGCATTCATTAATAATTAGGTTAATTCGGCTCCTTCACTTCTCAAAACAGCAGAATTAACCTAAACTTGCAGTTCGAGATTAGCAGATTCGGCGTTATGGATTTGCCCATCAAAGCGACAGTCTAAACCTGTTGCCGTTCGTCGAAATAGCGAGAAATCGCCCGATCCAGACAGGGTAAGAGAACCCCGCGTTCGCTCCCCAGAACGCTATAGGTAGGGCGAACAGCCGCAAGACCTAGCTCTTGTGTAGAACAGGCTTCAATCCGAGAAGCATCAAAACCCGCCCTAACCGCAACAAGACGCGCCAACTCTGCCCAAGCGATCGCGCCGCTATTAGCTAAATGCCACAACCCGCACTCGCCATCCATTAACAAATCAAGACTCGCATTGACCAAATCCGGGACATAGGTTGGCGAAACCACCGCATCCTCAGCCGCCACAAACCGCCCTCCAGCCCCAAGCTGACGTAGCGCGATCGCAACAAAATTGTACTCATCCCACGGCCCAAAGAACGCACTCGTCCGAATCGCCAGCGACGCCGGATAAGCCTTTAAAACCCTCGCCTCCGCCAGCGCCTTACTGCGACCATAGACATTGAGAGGCGCAACCGCATGGCTTTCCACATAAGGACTCGTACCGCTCCCATCAAACACCAAGTCTGAAGAAAACGTCAGCAACCCCACACCCCGACGAGCGCAACTTTCAGCCAAAATCGCAGGCCCCTCCGCATTGACGCGCAGACACAAGTCCGGTTCGCGCTCCGCATCATCAACCCGAACATACCCCGCCGCATTCACCACCGCCCAAGGCTGTAATTCATCCAGCGCCGCATCCACAGAAGCCGCATTGGTAATATCCATTTCCCCGCGAGTCAAGAGGCGGTAGGCAATACCCCGCAGGTCGCACAGGCGAGCAAAAGCTTTCCCCAACGTCCCCCTCGCGCCAATAATAGCCAGCAGACGGGCTGATTGAGATTTAGTCTTTGTCTGGCGTCCGAAATCATTCGGGCAACTCACCGACGGGTAGAGCAGGCGCTCCGGTCGATGCCACCAGCCCAAGGTATCCAATACTGGATGATCCGATTCCTGCTGAGTAGCTAAATCCTTGACCATCCGAGCCAGCGCTGTTGGGCGGGGATAGGGGCTGCGGAGATCGAACGCTCCAGACTCGTAGTAACCCTCAGCACGAGTTACCAGACTATTCCAGTCATACGCCCCCAACAGCGACCAAGCCGTCACCGCCCGCACATCCACCCCCTCGCGCCGCGCAGAAACCGCCCCATCCCACACTTCCTTGAGCCAGCGCAACTGCTCCTCGCGGGTACAACCGAGGTGAACTTCGGTAACGGCCAACGGGAGCTTGTAGCGTTCCCAGGTTTCTTTGAGCAGGGTGCGCGACCCCACCGTTCCCTCCGCACAGACTCGCACGGCTTCGATGTCTGCGTAACGGTGTTTGCCGTTCTCCCCATGCGACTCGACGGGGTAGCGGTCTAGGCGTTCGTCTAGAAATCGCTCGCTGGTGAGGTAATGATTAATGCCGAGTAGGTTGGGCGGGCAAGGATGCTCCTCAAACCACTTGAGTTCGGCTTCTTCAATCCCTAAATAGGTTAGATAAGACCATAGGGCGCTAGAAGCGTTAAGACGACCGCACAGCAAATCGAAACTCAACCAGCGCCGCTCGTTCTCAAACGCGGCCTGATAGGCGAGGAGAGGCGTGCTGTAGGTTTTACCCAAATCCTCAGTTTGTACCAACTGGGCGGTTGGGTTCACCTGACGAATTGCCTGCATGGCTAGGACAATGGCGCGACATTGGATTAACAAGGCGCGAGCAAACGTTAATCCATCCCTGCCGTGAGGGTACCAGTAACCATACAGCCCGCTAAATCTAGCAGTGGTCAGCGGCTCGTTAACGGGCGTGTAACTATCTACCCAGGGGTAGCGCTCGGCAACCGCTTGGGCGAATTCGGCGAGCTTTTCAGGGAATGCGGGATCGATGAGGCTGGTATGTCGGGGGCCGCTACCGTGGTGAACTAAGCCCACAATCGGGCGAATTCCCAGTTCGCGCAAGCGTCCGAGGCGTTCATCGGCCCAAGTCCAATCAATCTGATTTCGCTCGTTGGGTGCGGTGCGTTCCCACAAAATCGGATAGCGGATAGCGCGGATACCCAGTTGGGCAAATCGATCAAGGTCATCCAGGCGCTCGGCGTGGCCGTTACGTTCCAATTGGTCAAAGTATTGGTCGCCAACGCGGTTCACCGTGCATTCTACTCCAGCCCACACTTCTAGCGCAGGGATAGCGATCGCTCTAGTCATAAACTCCTCTTAGGAACGCGTTACGACCGTTTCGGCTTGCTGTTTAGCCGCAATCTGCTTATAAACTGCGATCGCCTGAGCCACGCATTGATCCATGTTGTAATACTTATAAGTAGCGAGCCGTCCCACAAAATAGACCCCCGGTGTTGCCTCTGCAAGCGCCTTATATTTCTTGTAAATTTCGGCATTCTCTGGACGCGGTACGGGATAGTAAGGATCGCCCTCGGCACGCGGAAACTCATACACAATGCTCGTTTTGGCGTGTTCTTGTCCCGTGAGATACTTGAACTCGGTAATCCGCGTATAGAGGTGTTCGTTGGGATAGTTGACCACAGGCGCAGATTGAAACACCGCCTGGTTATGCGTCTCGTGCTTGAACAACAGCGAACGATAAGGCAGTTTGCCAAAACGCAGATCGAAAAACTCATCCACCGGCCCGGTATACACCATCTCGCGGCAGGGGATAGACTTGTGAATTTCCCGATAATCCGTATTCAGCATTACCTTAATATTGGGATGATCCAGCATTCGCTCAAACATCCGCGTGAAACCGTGCAAGGGCATAGCTTGATAGGTATCGGTAAAATAGCGATCGTCCCGATTGGTGCGAGTGGGGATGCGCGAAATGACAGATTTATCGAGTTCTGAGGGATCGAGTCCCCATTGCTTGCGGGTGTAGTTGCGGAAAAACTTCTCGTACAATTCCCGCCCCACCTTACTGACAACTACATCTTCCGAGGTGCGGATATAATCCTTGGGTTCGGCAAGCGATGCAAAGAACTCTGGCACCTGAAATGAGGTGAGGTTCAATCCGTAGAGTTTATTAATGGTATCGAGGTTAATGGGAATCGGCACCAGTTGCCCGTCTACACTGGCGAGAACCCGATGCTCGTAGGAACGCCACTCCGTAAATTTTGAGAGATACTCAAAAATTTCCCGCGAGTTGGTATGGAAGATATGAGGGCCGTATTTGTGGACGAGGATGCCGGATCTGTCGTAATGGTCGTAAGCGTTACCGCCAATGTGGTTGCGCTTATCCACAATTAGAACTTTTTTCCCTAACTGAGTGGCAATGCGTTCGCCAATCACGCTTCCCGAAAACCCTGCCCCAACAATGAGATAATCAAAGGCGAATTCTCTGGTAATCGTGCTAGGCGGCTGGTTGAGGTCGATGACTTCCCGGAGTTTGCCGTTACTGCTTTTTTCTAACCGGGTTGCTAAGGCAGACTCAATCAGTTGCAACATGGAATTCCAGGTTCGATCCCAAGAAATCTGTTCTAAGAAGCTGTCTACTCGCCCCAGCCAGCCGGAAGCCTCGCCGTCTTCTGTCATCGCTGCTTCAGCCGCCGCCACAAATTCTTCTACGGTATCGGCAATTCTAACTAAGCGTTCCTGTCCGTAGGGGCGCACCACATCCCGAATTGAGGTAGAAACAACGGGTTTACCTGCCGCCAGGTATTCTGGCGTTTTGGTGGGACTAATAAAGCGGGTGGATTCGTTACGGGCAAACGGAAGCATGGCTAAGTCCCACCCCGCTAGATAGGCAGGGAGTTCTTTATAGTCTTTACTGCCTAGATAATGGATATTCTGATGCTGAGGTAAGGTTGCAGGGTCAATTTTAACCACGGGGCCGATAATGACGAAATGCCAGTCGGGGCGAGTTTGAGCCATTCCCTCTAGCAGTTCGAGATCCATGCGTTCGTCAATGACGCCAAAGAATCCCAGGCGCGGGTGAGGGATGTGGGCTTGATCTAAAGGATCGGCTTGCGGGGTTCTGGCTTGGGCGAAGTGGGTGACATCAACGCTGCTGGGAAAGGCGTAGACGTTTTTGTGCTGGTTGCGTTTGACTTCGTACAGGCTTTGTCCCCCGGTAAATACGATGTCTGCCCGCTGAAATAGTTCGGCTTCGCGCTCTTTTAAGATGGGGGGTGCGCCTTTAAAAGCCGACAGTTCATCCATGCAATCGTATACGATCGCCATTGGCTCTAAGTGCTGGGTAAAGGCTAAGGCCATTGGGGTGTAGTACCAGAAAAGGTACTGGTGGATTTGATACTCGGCAAATAAAGAATCGATGAGTCTCTGCTGAACTGTATTGCGCTTGTCTTCTGCTAAACCTTCTTGAAGGTGAGGGGTAACAACCCAAACGCCACTCTCATGTTGGGTAATTTCTAATCCACCTTCTCCCTCGATTCCTTTTGCTGTTTGGGGAGGGTTAGGGCTAAATATGGGTTCTTCAATAAAAAATACCCGTCGTCCTTGAACGCAACGCGTCAAAAGATGTTGAGGTCTTTGGAAGACAAAGTTCCAACGCAAATGAGACAAACAAACGAGATCGGGTGCTTCTGTGGGGCGATGAGAACCTAGGAGAGGGCTTCGCGTGTCTAGATGAGGCCCCTCTTCTGCGTGCGACCTATTTACATAGCGCCCATTTGCTTTTCCCTGACGCACTTGAAACGAAGCAAGATCGCTGATATTTCGATTTTTCTTTTGGCTGTTGTTTGGCGACATAAATTTAGTTAATCCCTTCGGTATTCCAAGCTTGATTTTTTTCAAGAAGAACGAGGCGCTTTTGACAGCGCAAATTAGCGAGATTGATTCCAGATCGCTGATGCTTTTACAAAGGGTTTGAGTCTAAGGTCTGGTTGACTGACAATCAAGATAGTCGCGTAGGTTGAGTTGAGGTCCGAAACCCTACACAACCCTAGCTGCTGTTGGGTTACGCTAGTGCTAACCCAACCTACGACAGCATAAGACTTTCAGCAGTTTTATGAGTCAATCAGGTCTAAGGTAGAAAATTGGAATGAATTGAAAATAAAATGCAGGGTCTTGCACGCCTTTAGCAACAAACGATCGCTAGTTTGATTTTGCATACCTCGTCAGCGCTATTTATTTTTGAAAATTACTATCACTTCCAAACAATATCGACTTCTATTGCGTCGAGCTTCTATACTAATGAATAAAGTTGGTTATATCTGAAGGCTTAACTCTGATTAAGTTAGCTTGTACTCCCGGCTACCAATCTCACTGATTCTTTAATCGCTAGGAATGATTGGAATTAAACCTGTTTTTTTGAGGAGTTGTTGTCCTTCTTGGGTGCTGAGGATATCGGCAAATTTGCGACCAATGGGGGGGCGACTGTTATCTCTGGGGTAAATGACTGCGATCGGATAGGCTAGGGGATAGGTTTGCGATCTAAACGCTGATGAATTGGGGCGATAGTTACCTTTATCTTGGCACAAGTCGGTTGCGGGGGTAATCGGTCGGTTATTATTTTGAATTAAGGGCTGTATGGGGGGTTGGTTGTCGCTGGCGATCGCTAACGGGTAGACGGAACATTGACCAAAAACTTTGCTGAGGGTTGCAAATGCGATCGCGCCGACTTGTTCGTTTTCAAAATCTTGAATCACCTGGCGCAACATCGGGAAGGTTTGCAAGCGGCGAATTGCCGGATTTCCCAGAAATTGGACAATGGAGTCGGATGAATTTTCCTGAACAATTAAGTTTCTAAATTGATTAATGCGAGATTCGGTTTGCAAAACGCGCTGTTCAAAGATTTGAACTACTTCGTTTTCTTGGGGAATATAGAGCCGAACGGGTAAATCTGGCCCCCCAATTTGTCGCCAATTTGTTACTTCTCCCGTGTAGAGTTTTTGCAAGTTTTCAAAGCTAATTTGTCCCCTCAGAGCATTAGGCAAACTCTGCTGGCGTCGGGCATAGCTGAAGTTGACAAAAACGACAATACCATCATAGGCAATGGTGCGGTTATTTAAATCTGGGGTAACGGGATGGGTTAAACTAGAAATTGCAAAATTGGACTCTCCAGTTCTGACTTTTTCGATTGCAGCTTCGCCCGAAGGTTCGCTTTGATAATTCAGTTGAACTCTAGGCAATTGAGCGGTTAATTCTTGTTCTAGGGTTTGTCCTCTGGCAATTAAGTTTTCTTCTTGAAGGACATATTGCCAAGTGCCTTGACGTTCGGCTGTATAGTTAAAAGTTCCCGCAGGAACGGCTGCCACATCTGCAATACAACATAAAGAAATAGATTCGCTAGCGGCTTCAAACCGTTGGGAACGCAAGGCGAAAAGCCAAATTAGCCACCCCAATAAAATAACCCCTAAAATCCCCAATAAAAACCACCAAAGGCGATAATTTTTAGAGCGAATCGGCTCTACTTCTACAATTGGGGAAATTGGGGGCGCGATCGCACTTTCAATCGGTAATTTTAATAACGCTTGACGCGCAGCTTCCGCACTTTCAAAAGGAACGCTAATCCCCATTAATCGCTGAAGATAAGCTTGCAGGGGTAAATCGATGGGCGGCCATTGTTGTTCGTCCCTGGGGTTCAAGGGATGGCGGCTAATGGGGTGAATGGTTTGACCCGCTAGCAGATAAAAAGCAACATAGCCTAAATCAACTAAATCTTTTTGAAATAAGGGGTTGACAATTTCCTGATTTTCTGGATTAAAAAGTTGTTCCCAAACGGCTAAATCGGTTGTATAAATAAAAAAATCAGTTTCAATCAGTGGCGGCGTAGCAACGGCTACGGCACTCGGTTCGCTTGTTCCCAAAGGATTGATTTTTGGTAAAGAATTTTGAGCAATTAATAAACTATTTAGGGTTAAATTGCCATGCGCTAACCCTTTTTGAATTTGACCGGAGGGAAAGCGAAATTTCTGACCGTGCAAACATTCTAAGGTTTGCAAAACCTGATTGAGAACTTGCCGAACCGCCCTTGAACTCATCGGTTCGTGTAAGGCTAAATACTCGCTGAGGGGGGGATAAAGCTGTAAAGATCCCTTCGTCACCAGATAACAGCGTTCTTCATTGGCATCTGCGATCGCATCCCAGGGGTGAATCAGCCGAAAATCCTGCACCCGTCCATCGGCTAAACTCAACCCCGCCACCCGTTCAAACACCTGCTTTCGCAGCCGAGTTTCCTCTGGGTTAAAACACCGTTCCGGCAACAAATACTCCTTAATAAGAACCGGCTGGTTATCCGAAACCTGAATGCCCTGATAGAGTCGCCCCAAACCGCGCTGTTCTAGTAAGCCTTCAATCCGGTAGCGTCCCTTATTGCCGCGAATCTCCGCCTTCTCTAGTAAGATTGCCGGAAAGCCGCATTGCTGACAATATTTAAACCCCAAAGCTTGAGCGCGATCGCAACTTAAAGGATTGCGGGCAACACAATCATACTGAGCATACAACGGCTCAATCGCCTTGGGCACCTGGCGACGCGCTTCAGCGACAACCTCAGTTTCCGGTAGCGCTTCCTCCTCTTCCTGAAACGCCTCAAAATCTGGTCGGAAACTCCGCAGATAAGAAAACATCCAGCGCAACTGCCGGGGTAGCAAGCGTTCCAGATTACTCAGCGCTTGACTTTTAGCAAAATCTCGCCGACGAGTGACTTCACCGCTAGCCCGTCTAGAGAATTCCTGAGACAAACCCCGCGTCACGCTTTTTCTTTTCTTGGCCATAGTGAAAACTGACTTAGGTAAATATAGCCTGCCCAAAACCGGGAAAGCCTAAAAAATCAAGACCTATTGACCGCTTGCTCCAATGCCTTGACCCAGCCTAGTGACAATTGCTTGCAAACTGCTAAGACGTTCTCGCCAGAAATTATGAGTGATTGTCATCTCTATTTGCAAACCTCGCAGCATTGCCAGGTGATTGACAAAAGAATTCGCTTGAGAATACCCTGCATATCTTGCCATACTAAATCCGATTCCTGAAGAGTTTGAATAAGAGACATTCAAACCCCGTTCAGCCGCTGAAAGGACGCTCGATGAGCGCGCAACAACCACTTCTACAATCGGAATTGCAGCAACCATACCAGCAATTCGATCTTGGGTACTTGTACTCCCCCCACTTCTGCGAGCGGCGCTTGTTGCTAACTGACTGTAAGCAGAACGGCGACGAATTAACACATCAACTACGGCAAAACGTGCTGAATTGAGTTCTCTGTGCCGTGCTTGTAACTCAGAGTTTGCAGCAAGAAGGGCGCTGGTTGCTTGCTCTCCTGCGGCTTGACGCACGCTAGCGATCGCGACACTTAAAGCAGCTTGAGCCTCACTAATTTGTTCGGCATAAGCCGCATCAACAATTCGGTCAGCAATAACGCCAAGAATATCGGCTGACGGGCCATTCGCATCTTTCAGTGTTAATCCCCCAGAAGCACCACTTGCTGAAGCGCTAGCTGCTCCGGCTCCAGCAGCCACTCCTAGAGACACTAGACTCTTAACAAGAGTAATGACCGTTTTTACGTTATTTTTGACTCGATCTCGCTCGCCTTTAAGCGAATCAACTTGCGATTGAGCATCTGCTTGTTGATGTTGAGCCTCAACTAATCGGACTCCTGCTGCGGCGGCATCTACGCTATGGGCTGCTGCTTCTACAAAATCTACTTTTGCTTGTACGTTAGATACAGCACTTTGAAGTTCAGCTTCCACGGCTTGAACTTTCAAAACAGCCTGTTCAACCTCAGAACTTTGTGAGGCACGATCGATCCCTCGGCTCTCGCGAGAAGTGATGTTAACGTCGGTTCCAAAACGTCTAATGTCGGGATCGCTCTGAGGTAATTCAAACAAAGAATCAACAGTTGTTGCTTTTCTCGCACCTGTACGAGGAACCCGTTGCTGACCTGCTAATCCTTCTAAAGTTCCTACTCCCCTGTCAAAAGGTTGCAAACCAAATTCAGGGTTTTGAAGAGTACGATCGTTTTCTGCGATGTTGAAAGCATTCGCAAGAGGTACCACCGCATTCCATCCATCCTGAACAGCCGAGATATCTTGTCCAATTGCACTCCAAGCTTGCTGACGTTCTATGTTAATCAGGGTACTGAAATCAAAGTGATGTCTAGGAGGTGCGTGATGATTAGGATTGCAGCGATTAGCCGATAAAGACGCCCAAGGATCTGAAGCCGGTGGAAGAGGTGCGGCGGGTGGATGAGATCCCGTTATGGCTCTTTTCATTTCCACAGGTGCTATTTCTAGTGGAGGGGACTGGGGTTGCGCTAGTTCTGACCAGTTCACAGGGTGCATATCCGGCAAATCGGAAATTGAACTAGAAGGAAACCCTAGTAAAGGATTTCGCTGAATCGTATTTGCTGCACCCTTGGAGATGTTATTAATGGCACTTCGCTGTACTCCAGCCGTGTGGGAATGGCTGCTTTCTCCCCCCGTTTGTTGGACAACGTGGGTGAGTTCGTGGGCGGTGAGTTGCAAGTCTGTGGGCGATTTTCCGGCACCAAAATAGACATCATGTCCGTGGGTGAAGGCTTGTGCGCCTAGGTTGCGGTTCATCTGCACGGCGTTGCTGTCGGTATGCACGCGCACTTGACTAAAATTGACGCCAAAACGGGGTTCCATGAAGCTGCGAACTTCGTTGGGTAAAGGGCTACCGCCGCCTTTGCTGTTATTGAGTTGATTTTCTACGGTGTCGTTGGCTGTAAAGCTTGCTTCTTGCGATCGCTGCAATGAGGGTTTCATCTGGAGTTCTTCCTCATCTTCGAGGGCGGCTTCTCGTTGGATGAGGGGTTTCATCTGGAGTTCTTCCTCATCTTCGAGGGCGGCTTCTCGTTGGATGAGGGGTTTCATCTGAAGTTCCTCCTCTTCGAGGGCGGCTTCTCGTTGAACCAGCGGGGTAATAGAAGCGGCGAGGGGTTTCATTTGCAACTCTTCCTCTTCCGGCGCGGTTTCCCGTTGAATGGGCGATCGCGCTGAGGGTTCGCTCATGCTCATCACTTGGGAGGCGACGCTATCTGCTTCTTGTTCGTACCGATCTCCAGGCGCACCTACGGTTAGTTTTGGTTGAATCGCAATCTGGCTCAAGCGATGTCCAAACCGCGCTGCTGCGTTCAATTGGGTCTGTAAATCGGGATTATCTGGGGTTGGCGAGGCGTTTTGCGGTTGCTCGCTAAAGGGTCGGGTTTGCAGAAAGCTCGTTTTCGCAGAGGTCGAAATAGGGTGTAGCGGTTCCTGTTGCGATCGCCTTTGCCGACTCATAATCCGCCCCCAGAATTGTACAATCTCAGTATTTTCTCTTAGTTTGTCCTAGGACTCTGGCAGATGCCTTGCAAACGTGAACAATCTTAATAAAGAATTCCCAATCCTCAGAGCTGAATAGATGCTTGCTGAGGACAGACGGAGCAGGGGGGAGAGAAGGCGCGATCGCAACTGAAAGTAGCTAGAAAATTTGTCCCAATTTCTCGCGTAGCTCAGTGACAGCCGCGTTCAAATGTTCGGGAGTATGCCCAGTGGTTTCAATTAAAACAGCAATATGCTTTTGATCGCTCTCATGCAGATGTAACCAGATCGCTTTTCGACCATCATCAAGATCCCTTGTCGCTCCTTTTACACCATTTTTAGGAGCAGAAAAGGCTTGAGCATCAAAACGAACTAAGTCAACCCAAGGCAGAGATTGCAGAATTTTTTCAACCTTTTTCCAACTTTTTGGACGATGATGGCCTTGCTTATCTGCTTGAACTTGAATAACTTGATCTCGCGATCGACCTGATGGAGGTAAGTTTGCAGGACGAGTGACAGGAACAGGTTGTCCGCTAGTGTTGATATAAGGTAGATAAACAAGCGCTTTATAGGCTTCGTGGATGTAGCAGACTGGAACGCTCAGAGCATTACCAACCAGCCCCATTACCATTGTTTGAGCTTTAAATCCGCCTGTAGCAGCTAGAGTAACAAGTCCATTGTTTTGAGCTTGTTGGATGCGTTGTCGCAGTAGTTTTGCCATCTGTTCAAGAGCAGAGCCACTTTCATCTAAATCATAGTTGATGTTAGGGATAGGTTCAATATCAACGTATTTCTGTCCCAGGTAATTTTGAAAGTAGGCTTGCAGAACCTCAGCACATTCTTGACCAGAAGGTGTCGCAGAATGGAGGAGAAGAACGCGATCTTCATGAGCAGGATCGAGCCGCCAAAATGTGTTAGTTTCTGCGCTGATCAATTCTAACTCGGTGGTTTGCATCCAGGCTAAGGGTTCGTTTAGGTCATCAAAAATGCGTTGATCCTCAAACTTATTCTTATTATTTACCCAGGGACGTTTTTTGTCATTAGGTAACTCGCGGTCGGGATTAGTACGTAGGGAAGTTCCGACAGTCATGATGATGGTTTGCATGATTTTAGCGTCTTTATTTTTTATTTTGTGGTCGTTGAGGCTTGGTAGAAGATGGCTTTTGGTCAGCAGGTGTTGACCGTTGCAGAGCAGCATCTATAGTGGGAGTTGATAACTCTGATTTTCGTGGTATGAGAGGTAAACTATCAACACTTATTAAACTTGGTAAACTTAAGCGATCGCCTTGCTCATTCTCCTTAAACCACTCAAAATTCTCCCCTTTTGGATCGGGTTGACCATTAGTATTAGGATTCCAGGGATAATGAACAGGTAAATTGTCTTCCCAACCTCTCATACAGCGACAGAAGGCGGCAATGAATGGTATCTGCACAAATGGAAAACTATAAGCAGATTCAGTGACTTTCTGGTATTTTTCAATGAGTTCGTTCTTATCAATTCCAACAGGTTCAAGCTTTGTTAGAGACCGATAAAACTGTTTCCAATGTTCTCCACTACGTAAGTCGCTGTCTATAACATTAAGCTGCACGCTACCAAAACCTAACGGCTTTCCACCGCCTAAACGATGATAATTATTTTCTGATAACGCTAATAGCCAGAATAATGCACCTAGTTCAACATCTGATAGATTAACTACATCAATATCGAACGTAAATTCAGTTTTTGGACTAACCCAACCAATAATAGATTTATTCTGCGAGTCTCGTTCTTTCTCTCCACTTGAACGGCGATACACTTGATATCGGCCATCGATTTCCCTAACTGTTCGATCTTCTGTTGGGTTATCCCAATAATCATCAGGGAGTTTACCATGATGAGGATACACCTTACGACCACGTAAGCCCCGCTCTAGGCTTTTATAACCGTATTCCTTTTCGGCTTTTTCTTGAAGTGGCTTACCATTTGTATTCTCAGCCGTATAAAAGCGAGTTTGAGCAGGTTTGGGTTCTCCAAGAATGGCTAATGGTAGTCCGAGATTACCAAAAGTCATTACAGCCTGTTCAATAGGTGTTTGACATTGAACGCTGTGAATTCGCAATTGCCCTTTATAAGCGTTAGCACTTGATGTTTTTTGTTTAGGTTTACGATTTTTCTGATTCACCCACCCAAAGACACGATCTGCGGGAGATAATTCAGCTATATCGACTGCTGGATGCAAGCTTTCTGGCAGTAAGTCGGCTGGCTTTTTAGCATACAGTCGTCGAGAAATAGTTACAGGCTGTAGGGCAATCACATCGCTGGGGCAATCATCATCAAGTTCAACGTAGCACAGTATGCCCTCGTCTAGTTTACGCTGATTTTGCTCGTAAATATGACGCGACCAAGCTGTCTCTCCAGGTTTGTAACCTAGATAACTACTAGGAGATTGATTTTTACGCTCTCGCTCCTCTAAATCTTTTTGATGAATCTTTTGATAGTCGGCAATTAAATTCTCCCAGAGTTCACTAATATCTGGAGTGAGTTTTACAGCAGGATCGCGGTCATGCTGAATAAAAACGCGCTCATTCTGTTTGTTGCCAATATTGGCTCCTGTAACACAAACCCAACCCAGTTTCCAATCCCCACCTGGAGGACAATCATCTTCCCACAGTTCGATATGAGTCACTTTACCTTTGTTGAGTCTTACTCGGACGCGATCGCCATGTTGTGGCAGTTCTTGCGTAACTGGGTATTTCAATGCAGAATTTCGTTCTCCTTTATCTGGAGCGCGTCCTTTTTCATCATACCGAGGTAGTTTTGCTGCTCCTCCTACGCAACTGGATTCTTCCAAAATTCTCAAATACAGACCATTAGCGCGCCGTTCAATCCGTGCTGGTTTAGCAGTTGTTCCTTCTGTTGCTGGCATCCGGTAAGCTAACCGTGCATCATGTTTTTCAAAAACCGATAGCCGCGAGTTTGTTACTGCTTCATAAGCCGAGCGCAGCATTCCTTTAATCGAGGTCGGTGGTAGGTAAGGTTTACCGTCTGCACCTAAACGCACTGGATAAGTTTTGTGTCCATTATTTTCTGTCATCTCTGCGGCATCTGGGATAAGCAGAGGAGTAACAGTTGTTAGTTTGACTGAAATACGTCCTGACCAATAATGCTCCTTATAAGACCCATGACCAATAGGACAGCGATCGCCCAATTCACTCTTTTGAACGGCTTCACTGTCACGAGGCAAAGCAGGGACAAAGTTATAGGGGTTGTGGAAGCGATCGCTCTGTACATTTTTGCTCCATTCCTGGGGGCGTACTCGTTCAGAAACTTCTACAGTTGCAACTATCTCAGCATCTTTTTTGTCCCATTCTTGCCCTTGCTCCCATATTTTATAAGGGTCATTGTTGGCATTTCGCTCAAATTCAACCGTAATCCCATCTAGTTCTTGCAGAGATTGCTTCTTCTTATTTTGCAACGCTTCAGATAACCAACCATCTGTCACCTCAACTCTGACTGTCTTTGTCTTTTTAGGGTTTTGACATTCAAGCTTAATCGCTGTACGCTTCTTTTTCTTGGAGCCTTCTGTGATACACACTAGTTTGCCGCTTTCAATCGTCATCATGACACCTCTAACTTAGCTAAACGCTCTTCAATTACTGCAAAATTACCATACTCATCAATAGATTTAAGATATTCATAAGTCTTCAGGTAAACTCGCTGTCCCTCTTTCAATTCCTCATTGAGCGGAATATCTAGCTTCCCAATTCGTGCTTCTGCTAATCGTTGCCAGTCGTTAGAATTAGCTGAATTTTTGGCTTTTGCACCCCAAAGTAGATATTTCTGTTTAAGGGATTCGCAAGAAATTGGTTCTGGGGCTGAGAAGTCTTTGATAGTCTGTTTTTCTTCAGATATCAATACTGCATCTCCAGTCCCACTAATACGATTGAGCCAGCGAAGCTCGCAAGATTCATTAAATATTCGTGCTTCAAAAATATCGGCATGATTCGGCAGATGAATGGCACGATTATAGGAATCATGTAACGTACCATCAATTAATCTTGCGAGTTGACAGGACTGAGGTGAATAGAGTAACCCGATCGCCTCTTTTAACTGCTCTTGACAATCCGCGATCGCGTTATTCAATCTCATTTCTTTGGCATGATAGCTATATAGTTTTGTTTCTTTTGTAATAGAGTTGCTCGTTGGCATTATGCCGCCTCCTGATGTTGAGTAATCCAGTTCTGCCAAGCCTCGGTTAGAGGGGTTAGTAAATCACCCAAACTAGATAAATCAGAAGAAATTTCTGTTTTTGTTTCAATTCCAGCTAACTCATTAATTGGGCTACAATTCATTGTTATTTCTGTTACTTCTACCGTTCCCATACCACGATTTGTCCCGTAGCCAATGGGGATTTTACGATTGGCAAAGTCACGCAGAACCAGAAGGAGAAGTGCGATCGCAGGTTTTATCAAGTTTGAATCGTATTTCTGAAGCCGATCTAAGTCGAGATATAATCCAATGGTTTCCCAACTCACGCCGATGGGTTCCAAAACACTGTAAAGCATCCCTTCTGCTGCACCCCCCGTCCAGCGATCGACCGCAACGTGCATCGCAGGTTGTAAAACTTTATATGGATCTTCGCTTCTATCGATTGCTGCTTCAACTAAAGGCCTGAAGTTATTGACCATCATACTGCTTGCATTCTCAACGGCTGACCAATTTTCGACTGTCATTGGAATGGCTGCATGGCAATCGTCAATGTAAAGCGCACCTATTTTACCTTCAGAATTGTTGTCTTTGCTCTTTTCCGCAGACCCAAAGATCGCATCTACTAATTCAATGGGTTTGTTTGCTTTATAAAGCTTGATTTGCTCGTTAAATTTGGGCTTTCCTTCCCGATCGGGTGTAATATCAATCCCTATAACTGTTCGTACAATTCGTTCAGCATGGGTACGCAAAACCCCTTTAATTGAACTACCAGGAATCACAAATTTAACATCTGTATCAACTTGACTGACTAAAGGTAAAATATCGATGGCAATTCCATCTCCTTCTGTCTTGACCATTACAGGGTCTTTAGGCTGCCAAGCAATAGTGAGGGTTAACTCTGCTGGTGAATAATATTGACCCAAAGCGGCTTTTATCTTCTGCCAGTCTTGTTGAAGATTTTGTTTGAGCAGTGAATCAAATAATCCGCTCGCAGTGTTAAGAATATGCTTCTCGATCTTTACATCTTCGAGCTTTACTTTTCCTAAACCCCGTGTTTTAGCACCACCGATTCGGATTTTTCCATCTTCTAAAAATAGAAGGAGTTTCCAGAGTTCATCTGGTGTTTGATCTTGTTGACAATCTAGAGTGATGCTTAGAGGGAAAGTAACGCCTTTAGGAAGAATGGCACGACTATATTTAGCCTTGTCAGCAGCGGCTCCAGTGTGGCGATCGATTCCTACTCCTTCTCGAATTTCAATATTTGAGCTTCCCTTAATTTCAGCATCTTCAATCACAATGAAGCTAGCATGACCATTACTATTTGCATCTTGAAACCCCCAGAGATGATTAATTGAATGATTGGGTTCTTTAAGTTCAGCTTCTCTAAATGGTTTACTCATCCAACCGCGTAAGGCTCCCGCAAGACTTGTACCCGGAATATAGTAATTGCCACAACCGTTTACAGCTAACGCCAGATCGGTATCTGCATTCCCTCCCATCCCTCCGATATAGATTGGAGTTTCAGCTTTTAACGTTCCGTTAATTTTCCAGCGTGTCTGTATTGCTCGTGCCATATTTATGCAGCCTCCTCTTTCTTCTCAAAGTCACGCTTGTGCGCGCGAATGATAGCATCAACTAGTGTTCGTACAGCTTCAGCCCATAATTGTGCCTTGAGTTGCTCGACCCCATTTAAAGTAATTACTAAGCCTTCTAGATCGAGAGCGAGGTATTGCCAAATTAGGTTACTGTCTGTCACTAAGCGCTTAATTTTATCTAATCCATTATTCGTTTTTTCCCAGTTCTTTGCTCGTTTCTCCTCTAGCGACTCCATCCAAATCCTCATAGCGGGAATATCACTATTCGATTGAAGTTTTCTCAAGTTTGAGCGAATTCCCCCTAACTGACTCATGGAGGGATGGCTTTTATCTCTATCAATTTTGATACCGAGTATTTCTTCACGTTTTTTTGGGTCTGATGCGATCGCCAAAGCTTTATTCTCAATTGCCTCGCGCCATGCAGCAGTTTCAATGATGCGGGCATAGTCAAAAGATGGATCGCGTTCAGGGATAGCTTGCAATGCTGGCAGATCGGGTCTAGTTCCAGACTCTTCTCGTTTTAGATGAGATAGTTTTTCAGTAAGCAGTGGATCGTTAAAGCAGATTTGTCCATATCCTTCAGCACGGCGATCGCCAATTCCCTTTGCTTCTAGTTCAGCTAATTTTTCAGCTTTTATCTCTCCCTGAACCTTATAAACAACACAGCTTCCAGCTTGCCAACCCAGCATTGAAGGACGAGGCAAACCCCAGCGTACTTGCCAGGATTCTGTACGGCGCGATCGCATCATCAGTGATAACAATGAGTTGTTATCTCGTACTTTCAGAGAGCCTTCGTCTAAACCTAACTCTCTCTCTAGCACCTGCTTGAAAATATCTGGATCAGTCGTTGGATTCAGGCGATGATCTCGTAGCAAAACATCTGATAAAAACCAAACATAAAGTAGGTTATCGCTACGAGCTTGATTATGTGTTTCAAAACACTTTGGTTGGTCTGCTGTAATGTTGATTAAGCCGTATTGATCTTTCTTAGACTGACCAGCTTGAATATCGCGATTTAGGGAGTTTATATCCAAATAGTCTTTAATGCTTTTAGGTAATCGCAATGCCCCTTTTAATTCTGTTTGAGCAGGAATAGCTTGATAGCTATATACAGCACCACCTGTTTCAGGAGATGGACGTTGAGATTCATCATCAATCGTGTTGTGAGTGTTTACCTCTCGCTTGACAGTTTTGTATTCAGGTAATTTCTCTCCATCAAATTTTCCTACATAACCACTGCGCTCACCTTTGGTCTGAATTTCTTTGCCCTGAGCATCTTTTGGTTCTGGTTCTTGAAATCGATTATAAACTTTTTGACCTTTACTTAAACCACCTTCCAATTTTTCGCCAAATAAACAGAAAGGAGTTGGACGACCTGCTGTACCATCAATCGCAATTGTTGCATTGGTAATAATCAAATTACCACGGGCGATCGCTTCACCAACATTTATGCGATCGCCAAAAACTTTATGTAAGTGACCTAAAAGATAACGACCTGGAATATAGTCAAGACATTCAACAACGTTACCTACAGTCCGTTTAGGCAAAACAATCGGTGATTGAGTTGTAATGGTTAGGGGAACAGTAAACCAGGTTGAATCAGCTTCAGGAGACTGAGAGCCTGAGCGTAATTTTGGCTTTTCCCATTGGGGTAGATCGCCAACTTCCTTATCGTGATTTTCTTTGAGATATGCTAGCCACTCATTTGTTTTAGCATCATCAATAAGGGTAATCTTGCAAGTCCCATTTCCTCGGCGGCGTTTACCTCCTAAACGCTCAACCATCTTTGTCCCCGCAACCAGTAGGGCAAAAGCCATCTTTTTCTGCTCGTCTGTAATGTTAAGATAGCCATCAAAGTCTAAAGTACAGTTTTTAGATGTGAGAACAGCATCCATCCTCACAACTTCTTCAAATCGGAGAAAATTTGGCTTGGCCGAACCTGTTTCACAATCAATCGTCACACCTGGCTTAATGAAAGCGATCGCATCTTTCAATTTAGGTCGCGCTTTTAGGGCATTCTGCAATTCTTTACATAAATAAGCCGATCGAATAGAAAGCACTGCTGGACAGGGTTCTATCTCAATAGAGTCTTGAGCAAGAGTTGGTTGATCGCCGAACAAAAAGTTAACCCAATTGTGCCATTTTCCTCGCTCACCACCATTGTCAAGAGCAAGAGCAACCTGTTCACAACCATCACGTAAAATACCTGTTAAGGTTTTGGCAGGAATATAAGGCAATCCATCTGTATCGCGTTGAACTTCGCTATCAATTTCACCCCGACCCGTACCAGAGCCAACGTGCCAATCGCTAGCCATATGAATTGTAATTATAAAACTTGGGGGAACGACTAAACTCATACTGCCTCCTCAGCTTTGCTATAAGATTGATTCGTTTGATTATTTTCTAGAAATTCCATTGCATCGAGAGCATCAAGAAATGAAGTAATTTGATAATTTTTGACTTGCTCCTTATCGTCTTCAGATTTTTCTTCTCGGAATAGGGGTACATCTTTGAGAAAAATCTTAAACTCCTCATAACGATTTTGGATAAGTTGAACTTGAGATTCTGCCTCTTTTTTTCCTAGAAATAAAGCAGTGCGTAGGGCGTGAGCTTGACTACTTGGCAAAGGTTTTGATTCACGATTAATGAATTTAACCCACTTGGTTAATACTTCCCATTTCCGAGGTTCTATCCAATCCCCACCAATGTCTTCCTTATCAGGAGAATGTTTAGCTTCAATTTTTCCTGTTTCTGGTGATGTAACAACATAGGGGCGATTGTAGAGCTTAGTATATTTCTCAGGCTGTAGTTTTTCTCGAATATCCTTAAGGTCTATGCTGCTGGTATCATAAAGAATGTGAAAATCGATTGCTGAACAAGGAAACGGGGTATTTTTATCTCCCTGCTTTGTTACTTTTTTCTTTACAGTTTTAGCCGATTTAATTAAATCTTCAGCCAATTCATAAGCAATAGAGAAGGGGAAATGACGCTTGACGATCGCAACACCTGCACAAGCAGAGAGATAGTCTGTACTAAAAGCTTGTTGTGCAATTTCCTTGATAGCTTGTTTGTTTTTTGTTTGAGTTTCAAATTTTCGTAGAAAAACTTTTGTAAATTCAAGCGCGTATTGACCATCGCAGACCACTGTTAAATCATCTCCACCAATAATTAGAGGAACAATCGGTGCAGCTGTCTTGTTTTTTATATTTTCCTCTTCTGGAAATACATCAAGAGCAGCTTTAAATGCGGCTTCGGTACATTCATCTAAAGAAAGAGAAAATTCTCGATATTTGTTGATATAGTTACGAGGGCTTTTGTCTGTACCAATATATTTTTCAAAATTGAGAAAGATTTGACCTAGACCATTCCCGTCAGCATGAACTACTGCTAACCAAGAGCGTTTCTCCTCTTTAGAATCTTCCTCGCGAAGGAGTTGGTCGATTTGCTTTTGAAGGCGTTTGTCTAAGTTTGTTAGCCGTTCTTGAGCCTTTCTTGCTATATCACACTTAACAAAACTTACTTGAGAAATAAGCTTTTGTTTTTTCCCCAGTGTATCGATTTGAGAAGCAGGTAGACCGCTAACAGCACAACTGGCGACAATTGGTAAACGTAAAAAACGGTTTTCTGGAGAGGGACGACGCGATCGCACTTTCTCAAATTTCTTATGTACTTTTTTAATTGTCTGACTGAGCGAGTGAGAATTATCTTTGCTCCAAGTAAAGCTTTCATAGACTCCTGCAATATCTAACCCAGGCGCTTCAATCAGTGCCTTGCGCGTGACTTCAGAAATAATTGCTTTAGCTGTACATTTATCTTTAGCTAAAATTAATGCTTTACCCGACGCTGCTACAATGATTTCTGCTTTTCGATTAGAGTTTTCAAGTGGAGGATTATCATCTCTCAGTATTTGTCGGAACTGTTCGGGTTTACGCCAATCTTTAGTGAGTATCTCTTTATTTTGAGTTGCGACAGCTTGAACTACCCAATAAGTCCCCGCTTGGTAAGTCAGTTCTGAAGCACCAATATTTTCCCGCAAGCGGTTTGTTGAAAAGATAAAATTTTGATTCCCAGAAGTTTCAATCAAAACTAGATAAAATTCAGTCATTGTGCTTTACCTAACTAACGATGTTCTGGACTAACCTTGGTAAAAAGCCTGCGGTGGACTAACCCTGCACCTTATAAATACTGGCATAAAATGTCCGTATTCATAGGAATTGCAATGAAACAATAGATACTTAACGAAATTCGACAAAATGACACAAAACAAAATGGATGACTAAGAGTGCGATCGCGCAAATTTTCAGACCTCTTTTAGGTTCAAATAGTATTCAATCAACCATCTTTTTCTATGAGGCAATATCTTCCGAAAGGTTTTCTAAGCTCTGCGGAATAATCTTCAGAATTTCATCAAGTAAAGGTTTGGGAACTTCTTGGGTTTTGCCCCACAGCCACGGTCCGGATTCGACTTCTAGATGGGGTTGTTGACGCAACACTGACAAGCAATTTTCTAGTTTGCTATGGATAGTCAAAATTGGGGTTAGCGTGCTGCCACAAAGTTCATGCCACTCCTGAATTTTTTCAGGTTTACTACTAATTACAATGTAATGAGTGCATTGTTTGACAACTGCGGCTTTTTCTGTTTGGGGTAAACCTCCCACATCGACCAGAACCACATCCATAACAGTGCGAATATTGGCGATCGCGCTTGCATGATACTGAAAGTAATTGCAAATTAGTTGCGAGGCATTCTCCTGAAGATGCAGCTTAATTTCATTTTCGCTGGCTAACTGTTTCGCTAGCGTTTGTGGCATCTCGTAAGAGGCATTGCTTTCCCCATCCCAATTGGCTCGATGCAAATAGACTTTAAGATCGGGACGATGGTGAGCCAAAGACAGGCGGAGAGCATTAGAAAAGACACTCTTACCGCTATCGGGTGGCCCGCCAATCAGAATGGCAACTCCTGGGGTACGATTAAAACTAACAGCCACACCAGAAGCAACGGGAACTTTGGTGCTTTGGCTGCTGACAGTCACAACCTGCTTGAGCCGCAGATCGTAAAACCCAACCCAAGGAGACTGGCGACAGCGTTCCAGCAAATGGACAAGCAGCCAAGTGGGGCCTGAACCAAATAAAACCACTTCCCGATCGAGATTCAGATTCTCCGGGAGTTCCAACTCTGCTAAAGCTTGGGGCGCTATTAGGTTAGAAAGCGTTTTCTTTCCGCCCATAATCGAAATTGGCGCATCCGAGTCAGTGCGGTTGGTGATATTGAGAACGATCGCTTGACAGTCGCCTTGAACTGTGGGTAACGCCGTTACCTGAAGCTGGAGGCTTGCGTTCATGACCGCAACTTGGGATTCGTTGCTGACCTGGGGTTCGGGCTGTAGTTTACGAAAGGCTTGCAGAGGCAGCTTTAAAGGCAAAACCTGACCGAGTAATCCCGTTGGGGTTCGATCGACCGCAACCACTGCACCCATCAGACGCGGTTCATAACAGGCAATCCAGGGCACGTTCTGGTAATGTTGGGCGAGGTAGCCATACAACCATAGCGGTGCTTTTCCTTCTAGCACAATGCCTAAGTTAGGCGCTAAAGGTTGAGGAAAAGCCAGTTCTTTCAAGTCTTCCAAGTCAATCTGGGTGCGAGTCAGATGAATGTGAAGATGCTGATAGGGGCAACCCCCGTAGGTTTGGTGTCCGATCGAGGTAAGTTCAATCGCTGACATCTTCTAATCCCTAACCAAAGAAACTAATATTACTGTAAGGGCTGCTGGAAGAGGGGGCTTCCAACTTTTCCTGTTCGACATTTGGAATGGGATGCTTCAACCCGAATGTCATAGTGATGCCATTCACGTTACCGGGATGATCCGATGGTTGCTACTCAGTTAAGCGATCGCTTTGTTAGCGCGTTAGTTTATGCCGCTCATCTGCACGCCAACCAAGTGCGTAAAGATGGCAAAGTTCCTTACATTGCTCACCTTCTCAGCGTGTCTGCTTTAGTGCTGGAGGATGGGGGAACCGAGGATGAGGCGATCGCGGGATTGTTGCATGATGGGGTAGAAGATCGGGGAGGCGATCGCACTCGTCAAGAAATTCAGCGGCAGTTTGGCGATAATGTTGCCGCGATTGTCGATGGCTGTACCGAACCCTATCTTGCAACTAACGTTTCTTGGAACGCGCGTAAACTGGGTTATATCGAGCAAATTCGCTCCGCCTCAGCATCCGTGCGCCGCGTCTCGCTAGCGGATAAATTGCACAATGCTCGCTCGTTGCTTGCCTCATTGCAGCAGGAAGGAGACAGGGTTTGGAGCCGCTTTAACGGGGGTAAGGCACAAATGCTATGGTTTTATCAGGCTTTGTGCGAGGTGTATTGTTCTACCACTCAGGACTATCTGAGCCAAGAGTTTGCACGGGTGATGGCAGAAATTGAGGCGATCGCGCTCATCAACCCTTAGCTATGAATTCAATGAGAGATCCTCTTTTTATCGAACCCCCCAGAGTGGAATTGTTGCAAGGGTTAGCCCGTGGCTCGCTCAAACAGAATTTGCCAAGAGCAATTCGCCTCTGGGTATGGTTGCGTTTCTTGTATGGAGAAGAGGGCTTACAAACCGCATTTCCTGATGAATTTTCTTTTGCAGATTGGCGAACCACCTTTTTTACGGATACTCATCCAGCTAATGAAGGCATTCCCCCCCAACACGATCGCCATTGTCGCTGTGCCAAGACAACGACAGAATGGTTATTTACCCCCCAAGCTGGCATTTCTCAGGCAGAATGGTGTCAAACCCTCCAGCAGCAGGACGCGCTACCCAACAATATTGAAGATATTTTGCAAGCGCGGCTATTTGGAGTAACTCGGCGCAGCTTATACGAGGATTTGCGAATCCTCACCAAATTAGGATGGGTGCAGCGAAAGAGACAGAAATATCGCTTGGTAGAGGAATTCCCAACCTCTGCTTGGCAGGTTAAACTCAGCACTAGCGCGATCGTGCATCCGGATCTAGCGGCGATCGCAGACCATCTTTCCCAGCAAATTAACGGAAAACAGCGATTCTTTCTGCACGTAGATTATGTCGTCCCCCATGATGCCATCGATCGCGTGGATAATTGGCAGGCTCAACTGCGACAGATTTGGGAGACTCACCCCATACCCCCGCTTTTAGTCACTTATACCAGTCCCAGAGTCCACAAAGACTTTCAATGCATTCTTTACCCAGTTTGCATCTATTACGTGCAACGAGCGACTTACTTATGTGCGTGGGGAGAAGTCCCTAACGAACGTTCAGATGTAATGGACTGGCGTAACTACCGCTTAGATCGGATTCAACAGATTGAGGGGCTAAATTGGGAAGATCCGCGAGTTCCTCAACCCATGCGTCAGGCTTTTGATAAAAAGACTTTACCTGTTCCTGAGTGGATTCAAGAACGCATGGCAGAAGCTTGGGGCTTTGATTTTTATCAACCCGATGCTTTACTCCTGTTACGCTTCGATCGAGATTTCCACGCCGGATATGTACGAGATACGGTGCGCCATGAGACTTTTAAGCAGGTGAACTATACTCAAGTGCAGAGGCTGATTCAGCAGAATGTTTGCGAACCGGAGCAGCAACAGGCATTATTGCAGTTATGGCAAGCGCGATCGCCCCAAGATGCTTACTATACAGCCCGCTACCGTCAGGGCGATCTCAATGTATTATTGCGGCTGCGGGCGTGGCGACCCAGAATGGAAGTAATTTTACCTTGGTCATTGCGCCAGCAAATGGCGGCAGAGGTGGCACAAGAACAGCAACTCTATGCAGAGAATAATGGGATAAAACTTTAAACCCAACCTTTGACTTCAGCATCCGTGAGGGGGCGTTCTAGTTTAATGTATTCGCTTTGCGCGGCTCGCAATAGATGTTTCATTGTCACCGATTCGTTGGCATCGGCAGCTAAAAAGGCGGCATTCATGGCAATATTGCGGATATTGCCACCCGCAACGTTGAGTTTAGCCAGCTTTTTGAAATCGAGTGCTTCTGTCGGCATTTGCTTGGGAAGGATGCGCTGCCAAATTTCTGCGCGTTGGCTAGCATCGGGGAAGGGAAACTGGACGACAAAGCGCAGGCGACGTAAAAAAGCTTGGTCAATGGAGGTTTTTAAGTTCGTGGTTAGAATTGCTAATCCGCGATAGGATTCCATGCGCTGTAAAAGATAGCTTACTTCCATATTGGCGTAGCGATCGTGGGAGTCTTTGACATCAGAACGCTTGCCAAAAAGGGCATCGGCTTCGTCAAATAATAAAATTGCTCCACCAGACTCAGCCGCATCGAAGACGTGCCGCAAATTTTTCTCGGTTTCTCCAATATATTTGCTCACCACCGAACTTAGGTCAATTCGATAAAGGTCTAACCGGAGTTCTTGGGCTAAAACTTCGGCGGCCATTGTTTTTCCGGTACCGCTAGGGCCTGCAAATAGGGCGCTAATTCCCAAACCGCGATCGCCCTTTTTAGCAAATCCCCAATATTCATAAACCTTAGCCCGCTGGCGGATATGGGCGCTAATATCGCGGAGAATTTGCCGTTGGGTGTCGGGTAAGACGAGATCCTCCCAAGTGGCACCCGGTTCGATGCGTTGGGATAAGTCATCTAGGTGGGGGCGGGCTTGCTTGCAACAGGTATCCCACAATAGCTTGCTCAGGGAGTCTTCGGTGCGGGGGTTCTCTAGTTGGGCAAAGGCTTCCGTACAGACGGCTTGAATGGCGGGGGAATTGAGGTTGAAGTGGGAAACAAGGAGATCGACTTGTCCATTGAGGGGGGTAGCGCTGTCGCCTAAAGCAGTCTGCCAGAGGAGGCGCTGTTCGTTGGGGGTGGGTTGGCGCACATCAGCGGCAATTTGGGGACGCAAAGAGATTTGCAAGCGATCGCGACTGCTGACAATTAAGGGACTGTGCAAGCGTTCTAAAATTAGCGCGATCGCCCCATTGCGGGTTACGTCTTCCGTCGCGTCGCAGTCGAGCAACAGGGCGCTATGGCTCAGAACGGCTTCTCTGGCCCAAAGTTGCAGGAGGGGGTGTAACTCTGAGGAAGGGGTGGGTAATGCCTGGGCGTGGAGAATATGCAAGTTTAACCCCACTTGCTGACACAATGCTGCGGCGATCGCTCTTTTGCTGGATCGGCGATCGCCACACAGTTGCACAATGGGTAAAGGGGTCTTGCCAAAAGCTTGCAACCAGGCGGCGGCTAGATGTTGCGCCAGTTGTTGGTGGGAAGGCACCAGTTCGCTATCGACAGAGAAGGGTTCCACTACCCCCTTGAGGCGTTCGTCGAGGTATTGCAACCCCGTCAGGTAGTGCAGAATGCGCTCGTCAATTCGCAACGGACTTAAGGTGAGGACAGTTCCCGCCCCAATTTCGATCATCCGCCAGCGCCGCAAGGGTGCATCGGGGGTTAAGGCGTTCCATTGGGGTTGGCTGAGGGTGGCTAAGGCGAGGCTGAAGGTGGGGTAGTTTTTTGAGGAGTCTCCCTGCGCCGCCGCACACAAGGCGGGAAAGCTGGCGTCTAGTTCCATCCCCGCGCACAGTAATAATAAATCGCGCTCAAAGGGGGATAAGCCAAATAGATGGCAGAGTTGTTCTAGGCTAGAGGGAGGGGATAGGGTTCGATCGGGTGCTTCTGGTGGATTTTCCCCATTAACTTTAGCTTGCAGTTTGGCTTGCACTCTGGCTAAAGCACCCATTAGGGCGTCTTGGTTCGCCTGGTACCAAGAAGAGTGATTCTGGAACGGCTCGCTTCGCGAATCATGCATGATTTAGGGGATAGTTAAGGTTGGGCCAATATAGCGTTCAAAGGTGGGACTTTGGGGGTCAAGATCGACTTCTAGCAAGCTTTCCGCGCCATCAATTTGCACTCGCACCAGATACTCGCCCGGTTTGACATCATACAGGTTAAAGACAAGCGAGGAGGTTTCTTGGCTGCGAGCAGTAGCATCAAATAGGTAGGCGGCGGGTGTGGTGCTACTGGCTTCGTTGAGCAGTAAGGTGACTCGCTGTTGAGGAGACACGGTTAAGTCAATGTTTAAGGTGACTTGGGCGGATCTCGGTTCGCTTTCTTCACCTTCTAGGTTGGCGATCGCTATTTCTACAATACTCGGACGCAGCACTAGGGCGGTAACGTTGGACTCTACCCCGCGATGGTTGTTTGTGTCTTTTAACCGATGGATGACTTGCAGGCTTTGGACTCCAGCTCTTAAAGATGCGGGGGGAATGCTCGCCAAGGGTAAGCAGAGGGCGGAGTCGCTAATTTCTGAAGGCGTGAGTTCAATTCCCCCAATTTTCACTCGCGTTTGTTCGTGTTTGAGTCGCGATCCTCGGATAATCAGGGTGCTATGGGCGACAATGGGGGCGAGAATTCCTTCCTGGGAGAAGACTTTATCCACGACGGGAGCAGAACGGAAGGGGGTGCCAGTGAAGGCGGAGCGATCGCGCACGGGTAAGGCGCGTTGGGGGATATCATCGCTCTCGATGAGTATGGTGCTGGCTTGATAGGCGATGGAAAGGGCGTGGGGGGTTTGGAAAAAGACAGACCAAATGTTAGATAATTCCTCAACGCCTAAAGAAACGGGCATGAATTTGACGGTTTCTACCTGTTCTGCCAGGTTGGAGTTGGTGAGAAAGGCAAAGGTGGAGTCTGCAATCGTATCGTAGATCGCTTCGCGGGTTAAGACGGGGCGGGCGTGTAGGGTTCTGACGACGCTTCCTAATAGGCGTTGCGGTTCGAGTTCGACTTCGTTGCCGTAGCAACTAATCAGGTAATACAAATCTAGGGCGGCCTGGGGGCGTTTGGCAAATTTCCCGTCTGCAAAGCGGGTGCGTAAGTCGGAGTTGCGCCAAGCGGGGTTAGGGGCGGCGTGGTATAGGTAAATGTTGACTCCGGTTTCTGGGGTTCCTCCTCCCAGGCTATTGGGTTGTAAGGTGGTGACTCGCGCCCCATCTACATCCACTTGCAGAGCCGCTTGGAGGGTGCGCTGGAGGCTGGCGGTAACGGTGGCGATCGCTAAATAATTACTCATAACGGCGTTTTGGCAGTCCCTCATCTCCCCAGGGTGGAGGAGATGTCACTTTAGTTTAGAAGGATGCGCCGTTTATGCCCTTAGCCGTTCGTTTATTCTTTAGGTTGAAGAGGAGGCAGATTGAAAAGTGCGATCGCCTCCTCTAGTTAGCTTAAATCTTACGAGCAGGCTTGAGAAATAGCCAGCCCATAAAGAAGAAAGACGCCGTGAATAATTGGGCGATATCAATAGCTGATAGATACCCATCCGCTAGCGTGGCAAGGGTTCTGTCGGTAATTCCGAATACCCAAGACGAAATCCCAAAAAACCAAATTCCGTTTTTGAGATTGCTTAAAAATAAGGCGGCTTCAGATGTTTGAGGCGTATTCATAAGGTTATTCCTAATTTAACCCATAAAGAACAAGGTCTTAAAAAAGACCGATTAAAGTGCTTTCTGCCTGTACTCTTAAAACTTGAATAGAAGCGTTAGATTTCAATCGGCTTTCCTAGCCTGTTCATATGTTAAAAAGAATTAACCTCTGCGATATGGTTCTAAAGGTGGACATCGCATCGTTCTATTGGCGTAATTCAAAATAGACCTTATTTCTTTATCTAGATAGGCGAAAATGCTATAAAAACTCGTTAAATCTCGTTCGGCGTCTCTCTAAAGGATGAGTTCGCTCTCAACTCTCAGGCGATTTTTCCCGAAGGGCTAAGTGGTTCTGTCGTCAAGTCCCCCTTTTCCAAAAATCGGTAGTGCTGGTTACAATACCTTCCATTAAGCGCAAACTAACCCTAACTTTAGGGCTTTCACAATGGCTTGGGTACGGCTGTTAACGTTGAGTTTTTCAAAAATAGCAGTTAAATGGGCTTTAACGGTTGCAACGGTAATATAGAGTTTGCTAGCAATTTCTTCGTTAGAAGCACCTTGTACTAACCAGTGCAAAACCTCTTGTTCCCGTTCGGTTAAGTGAACAGCTTGACAAGCTTGCAAAGAACGGCCGGAATAGAAGTGAAATAAGCGAAAAAAAGCGGTTGCAACTGCGGGAGCTAGATAAATTTCATCGTTCATAATGGTTTGAATGGCTTCGCAAAATTGCGTCGCCAAACAATCTTTAAATAGGTATCCGGAAGCACCCGCTTGCATGGCTCTAAAAATCCATTCATCTTCGCGATGAGCCGATAAAACTAAGACCTTTCCCTTATACGATACATGCTTTAAACAGAGCAATGCATTAATTCCATCGCTGGGGGGTAATTCTAAATCCAGTAAAATCAAGGTGGGATGTTGTTCGGTTGCCAATTTTACAGCCTGTTCTACAGAAGCCGCTTCTCCAGTAATTTCAAATTGCCAGTTGCTATTGGTATTATAAAAATCGAGTAATGTTCGCAATCCGCGACGAAAACGGGGTTCGTCATCTACTAATAAGGTAGAAATGGTGCGTAAGGTATTCATTTGTCAAAGTTATTTCAAAAATGAGTTAAATCGAACTTATCGAGGCAATGAAAAGGAAAATTGAGCGCCGACGGGAGAGAGGTTTTGTACCCATAAACTCCCTTGATGATCGAGAATAACTTTTTTGGCGATCGCTAAACCCAGTCCTGTTCCGCCCGGTCTTTGAGAATAAAATGGATTAAAGGCTTGTTTGAGATCGATTTCTGAAAGTCCCGGCCCTCGATCTTCAACTTCTACTAAAGCCTCATGTCCAAAAATATGCCAACTCCAGTTGATTTTCTCCCCAGGGGGACTGAAGTAAATGGCATTACTTAAAAGATTATCCAAAACCTGTTTAAGTTGAGCGCGATCGACCTTAAGATTGAGCGGAGTATCGGGGTAATGAATTTGGATGTCTTTTTCTGCAATCCACGGTTGCAACCCCTGAATACTTTCTTGCAAAATTAAGCGCAGATCGTGAGATTCTAGGTTGATTTTTGCCTGTTGGCTGCAATGAAGCAACTCGGTTAGGGTGGTACTCAGTTCGCTAACCGTTTCGCGAATAATCAGCGCGTATTCCTGTTGCGGATCGCCCAAGGATAAGCAAAGATTTTCGGCGTATAAATGAATTAAAGACAGGGGAGTGCGGAGTTGATGTTCCGTTCGCTGAATAACATGTTCTAGAAAAAGCAGCTTTTTGTGTTGGCGATCGCACTCTCGGCAAAGGGTGAGATAATCGTGAATAGACTGCGCCTGTTTTTCCACCCATTCCTTCTGCCAAACACTTAAGGGATGGTGAGATAAAATCAGCAAGTAATCAAACGTTCCAGCATCCTGTCGCAATAGACAGAAATAGGCTTTTGCTTTACTCTTCCACTCCACCTCTCGAACTTGCAAAACTCCCTCAGAGCCATCCAGCGACTGATTCAAAATAGAATCTGCATGTTTAATATACAAACGGGGTTGTTTTGCAGTATCTGAGAGAACAAAATAACGCTCTTGCGTCTGGATATCTTGATAAACAATCCAAGCCGTAACAATCGGAAGGTAATCGATGAGTTGTTCAATTTGTTGCTGACAAAAACCCTGGAGGTTTTGATTGCAAGCAACACCGGGTAAAGGCGGAGGAGAAAGATTATCCTTCAAAGCGAATTGAAGAAGATCGCGGTTCATCATGGATTCCCCGGACAGGTTAGGTTAGTGAGTAGATATTTCCCTTAACAGAATGCCTGACCTAGCATTAGCAACATATAATCAAAGTTTAGAGAACAGGGAAAATACTAATTTAAATTAGCCAAATCCTCCGAATATCAGGGGTTTTACACATAAATCTTTAAAAATATCGACCAAAGTCTAATAACCACTCAGTCAACTGTCTCTCTAATCTAGAGCTGTACCGCTTCCTGACCTAAGCCTTATGATCCCGGCTGTTGCCCAAACTTTGGCGGAACTCCTGGCTGGGGAGACATCTCTCGTCAGTACCGAGCAGATTGACTTTAACCATCCCGGTCTACGAGCCAAACCGGGACCGAGGTTAAATCTGTATTGTTACCACATCCGGGCAAATCATCAAGGTCAAATCAATTCCCTGACCTCAAGCGGCTTAACGCAGTGGTTTGATGTCTCTTTTCTCGTCAGTGCTTGGGATGATACCGCTTTAGGCGAACAGCGTTTGTTATATGAAACCCTCATGTCACTCTTGCAGCATTGCGCTTTAGAAGAGACACACTTAGCCCCTGCACTTCGGGGTTATGGGAATTTAGCGATCGCCGTTTCCAGCCTTCATCCGACCGAAACCGTCGCCATTTGGACGGCATTAGGCGTTCCCTTGCGTCCCGCATTGTGCGTCACCGTCACCATTCCCGTCAACCTCCAACCCCCCCCTACACCCGCAAATCTCCAAACAGGATTTGCAACCTCCCAGTAACTCCCTATCTGAGGTAGCAAGAGCTATGGCAAGACTCGATTACTTTGCTCCTGGCGTATACGTTGAAGAAATCCAACGGGGAAGCCGCCCCATAGAAGGCATCCAAACCAACATTGCAGGCTTCATCGGCTTTACCGAAGCCGTTCGTGGAGGAGCCGAACCCTTCAAACCCATGCTCGTCACCAGTTGGAACCAATACCTGCAATACTTTGGGCAAGAAGGTTCCGACGGCTTCACCGACTTCGACGCCTACCTCCCCTTCGCCGTCAACGGCTGGTTCCTCAACGGAGGCGGGCGCTGTTGGGTCACAAGTATCGGAACGCGCCTACCCGGAACCCCAGAACCCCCGCCAGAGCAAACGGGAGTCAAAATCAGATCCTCAGCCAATCGCCCTGCCCTGCTCTTTAACCTCAAGCCCGAAGAAAGCGACAATGGCAGCATCGAAGTCATCATCACCGAAGGCCAACCCAACCCCAGCAACGAGGAAGGCGAGAACTCCGACTCCCCCGCCCCCGTCGCCGCCGAATTCTTCACCCTCATTGTCGGTCGAGACGGCGAAGAACTCGAACGCTACGAACACCTAACCATGAACCCAGAGGTGCAAGCCGAAGTTGGCACCTACGTCGTCACCGCCCTCGAACAGTCCAGCTTTATCGACGCCCTGGACCTCTCCCAAACTGGACAAGCCCTCTCGCGCCGCCCCGCCAACGGTCAATACGAAGTCAGCCCCCCGCCCCTCGTCCCTAGCCCAGAAACCCTTGTGCGCGATATTCAAGGCATCCGAGACGAACGCACGGGCGTTCAAGGCGTCTTTGAAATCGACGAAATCACCATGCTCGCTTGTCCCGACCTGATGCGAGCTTACCAAGCCGATCTCGTAGACTTGGATCAGGTTCATGGCGTCATGGAACTGATGATTAGCCTCTGCGAGAACTCCTCCCCCAACCCCCCAAACCGGATGGTTGTTCTCGATCCGCCTCCAGACTGCGTTAAGCCGCAACAGGTCGCCCAATGGCTCAACGTCTTTAATCGTCGCTCAATGTTCGCTGCCTTATACTACCCCTGGATTAAAGTTCCTAACCCCCGCAAAGGCGGTCGGCCGATCCTAGTTCCCCCCTGCGGTCACATGCTGGGCGTTTGGTCGCGCACCGATGAAACGAGAGGCGTGTATAAAGCCCCCGCTAATGAAACCCCGCGCGGCGTCATCGGCTTAAGCTATGATTGCAACTTCCGCGAACAAGAACTCCTCAACCCCCTGGGAATTAACTGCATCCGCACCTTCCCCAACCGGGGTATCAAGATTTGGGGGGCGCGGACTCTGGTGGAACCGGAACAAACCGAATGGCGCTATATCAGTGTTCGCCGCTTAATTAGCTATATCGAAAAATCGATTGAACTGGGGACGCAATGGGTCGTTTTTGAACCCAATGATGAGGATTTGTGGTCGCGGGTTCGGCGGACGGTGAGCAATTTCTTAGAAAGGTTGTGGCGAGAAGGGGCTTTGTTTGGTTCTTCCCCGGAACAAGCCTTTTATGTGAAGTGCGATGGCGATTTAAATACGCCAGACTCGATGATTTTAGGTCGATTGTATGTGGAAGTTGGCGTTTGTCCCGTACGCCCTGCTGAGTTTGTGATCTTCCGCGTCAGTCAGTGGACTGGACAGGATGAATAGACCCGGTGTTTGCAGCGTTATTGTAAGGATCAAGGAGATCGAGGATCGTGGCAGAGGAAGAATTATTAGTTAGTTGTCGGTTCTATTTTGAAGCGGATGGTTTGACCGATAAGCAAGTGTTGGAACTGTCCGGTTTAACCTCTGAAAATCCCTCAGCAGGTGCGGATAAGGTGTTGGGTTCGGGTAAGGGGGCGGTTAACTTGCGCCAAGCGGCTCCCACGCGAGTGAAGTTTACCCCAGTTACGGTTAAGGTGGTGGCGACGACCAATAAGGACCTCTACCAATGGTATGCCGATTGTAATAAGAATGAGGGAGGAAAGTCAGATTGGGCTAGCAATCGCAAGTCTTGTTCGATTAAAGTTTATGACCAAGGGGGCGAGGCGAAAGCGGAATGGCAACTCTTGAATGCTTATCCGAATAAGTATGAAGGCCCTAAGCTAGAAGCTGGCGCGAATGATGTTGCTAATGAAACGGTGACGCTCGTTCACGAAGGGATTAAGCGCGTGATGTAAGGGGCCAAATTGCGATCGCTACTGGAGATCCCTGGTTTTGATGAGGAACTGGGGATTTAATTCCTTGTCGGGTCGGGTTTGCTAAACTTAAATGGAGCGCGATCGCCCCTTGAAACCTTCATCAAAGAGATGAAGTTGAGAGAATATGACCAATCTAATTAACAACTTTCCTGAACTTTTAACCAGTTGCCGCTTCTATTTGGAACTGAAACTCACCGGAAGTCAAGACCCCGTAGATGCGTACTTTTTAGAATGCAAAGGATTTAAACGGACTCAGGAAGTCATTGAGGTTTGCGAAGTAACGCCCCAAAAATGGGGACTTCAAGGAACCACCAGCGGGCGCATCATTCGCACCAAAGTTCCGGGAAATGTGAAAAACAATAATATTGTTTTGCGGCGCGGCTTAACGGTTTCTACCACCCTCTGGAAATGGTTTGATGCCGTACAACTCGGACAATGGGCAAACAAAAATGTTCAAAACAATCAACGCCGAGATGGATCGCTGACCATTTACAGTCAAGCCGGAATTGCCCAAGCCACTTTTGTATTTCAACGCGCTTGGCCCGTTAGCTATACCGTGACCGATTTCAACTCTAGCAGCAATGAATTAGAAATTGAAGAATTAGAAATTGCGGTAGAAGAGTTTATGCGAGAAGATGTTACAAACCGAGTTTGAATTTACCTTACCCAAAGGCTATTTAGATGCAGAAGGAAACCTGCATCGCAAAGGCGTCATGCGACTATCTAGGGCAATGGATGAAATTGTCCCATTACGCGATCCGCGCGTTAAATCCAATCCCGCCTATGCTACGGTGATTATCCTCTCCCGCGTGATTACTTCATTAGGGGCATTAGATGAGGTGACACCCACAGTTGTTGAGGGTTTATTTGCCTGCGATTTAAATTACTTACAGAAATTCTATCGACAAATTAACGAACTTGAAGAAGCAGCAGAAAGTGAAAGTCCCTCATCTCTGTGAGTGCTTCTCTAAGTGCTGAGTGCAAAGTGCTGAGTGCTGAGTGGGAAAGAGGATGGGGAGACAAAGAGTGCTTCGTGATGAGTGCTGTTGCTTTAGCTTCCGCGTAGCGGTGTGCTGAGTGGGAAAAGAGTGTGGAGTTATTAGAAAACTCCTTTCTTCCCCAACCCCCAACTCCTAATTCCCAACTCCCTTCTTCCCCAACCCCCAACTCCTAACTCCCAACTCCCTTCTTCCCCAACCCCCAACTCCCAATTCCCAACTCCCTTCTTCCCCCCACCTCCATGTCAGACACCCTCCCCCAGACACAATTCACCTTTATCCTGCCGCAAGGGTTGCTCGACGAGCAAGGAAACCTGCATCGTAAGGGTACTATGCGCCTCTCTACGGCGCGGGATGAGATTTTTGTTCAAAAAGACCCTCGCGTGCGTTCAGATGCTGACTATGCCCCTTTAGTGATGCTTTCGCGGACTATTGTTGAGTTAGGCAGCTTGCCAAGCGTGACGCCGGAATTGTTAGAAAATCTGTTTATCCGCGATTTAGCGTATTTGCGGGAGTTTTATAACCGCATCAATCAACAGGGAAACGAGTATATCCCCGTGCAATGTCCCGAATGCAGCCGTCAGTTTAATGTGGAGTTGGCGCTATCGGGGGAATCTTAAGCTACCCCTTGGATCGGTTGCACCAAGAGGTAGCTGTAATTGCACTGCATTTTCACTGGTCGTTAGAGGATATTCTGAGGTTGGAACATCCCGAACGACGGCGTTGGGTGGCGGAAATTCGTAATCTAGTTCCCCCCAACTCCTAGCTGAGAGGTTGTGTTTTTGGGTTGGCAGCAAGAGACAAGGGGTTCATCTGCGATCGCATTTAGGTTAACCGACTGCAACAAATCGCGCCAATCGGTTTTCCAGGCAGGGTTATTCGGTTGGGTTTGGCGCAACTCTGCCAAGGATGCCACCGCATCGTACCAGATATCGGCTTGAGCATAGGCTAAAGGGCGATCGCTCTGGGGCATTTGCTCCCAATGGGTTGCTGCTTCCACCCGCCGTACAATCCCCTCAACGGCGACATTACCGCTATTATCCACCGGATCGCAAACCAACTCCACCGACCATTTATAACTTTCACCCACTGCTAAAGGTGTGGTTGTGTCTGGTAAGCGAAACTCCACAACTCCAGACGTTCCCGGTAAACTAAACGACTCTTCATAAATCACCTGGCGCTGGGTTTGGCTCACCACCATAAATCGCGCTTCCTGCGCCGTCGTTTCCGGGATATGTACAAAGAACCTGGGATGCTCAGAAGCTGTAGTTCCCGGATAAAGCTGAATTTCGCCATTCGCCTGCGTCATCGGTAACAACGGCACCATTAAAATCGGCTTACCATCTGGGTGACAATTACCGCGCGCCGCACCACTCCGCAAACTTCCCGAAGCTCTAACACGGGGAACTCTAAACCTCAAACGACTTTGCGCCAGCAGTATTACCCCATTTCCAGGTTGTCCGATCCCTAAAAATTGAGCTTGAGCGGGTAAACTGCCACCCAGTAGCAAAGCAACAGCAAGAGCAGTTAAAGAAACATGAGATTTCATCGCGGTTTTCCTTCAGGCGAGACTTAAAGCTAAGTGGTTTGCTAGCATTACCCACCTTACAGGCAGGCATTCATTCACGCGCCATTTCTGTAAATCGATAACACCGTTTTTAACACGTCCCCTCCCGTCTGCCAGCCAGCATCCAAGAGAAATTGCTCCCGGTTTTCGATCTCTTCTAAGTAGATCCAACGCGAGCCATAGAAATCACTGATGACTGCGACGATTCTTTCTCCAGATTGTGCCCGATTCATTTGTAGCAATTGCTCGATTTGAACATCAACAGTCTGCATCTTTTTCACTTTGCACCAAGCGGTTTCAAGGGAGGCGAACTGTGTTTGCAGGCAACTGAGGCGTCTGGGATACCAACCCCACCATCAGTTCTGTTGGGTGAGAGTTGGGTTTGCGGGGGTGTTACAAGTCACTAGAGGTTCTTGCGCGATCGCATCTAGGTTGACTGACCTTAATAAATCGTTCCAATCGATCGCCAGCAAGAAGTGGTAGGGTTGAGTGCAGCGTAACTGAGCTAAAGACGAGAGGGCATCGTACCAAATATCGGCTTCAGCATAGGCAAAAGGGCGATCGCGATCGGGTAAAAGGGCGATCGCGCTGAGGTTTTCTGAGGCTTCCACGCGCTGGATAATTCCCTCAACCATCATGTTTCTGCGATCGTCATCGGGATCGCAAAGCAGTTTCATCGACCATTTATAGGTTTGACCTACTTCTAAACTGGGAGCCGTTTCGGGTATGCTAAATTGCACAACCCCAGGTCTTCCCGGTAATCGAATTCTTTGTTGATAAATCGGTTGCTGCCGATCTTGATTCACCAAGCTAAAATCAGCCTCCTGAGCATTCGTTTCGGGAATATGGACAAAGATTTGCGGATGCGTGGCTAGGGTTGTCGCCGGATAAATATGGATATAATCTTCTGAGCGAGTGATGGGAACTAGAGGAATTACTGTAATTGGTTGAGCATCCGGACGGCATTTCCAACGCGCCGCCGCCGCTTGTAAATTAAGGGATGCCCTCACATCGGGAACTCTGAATCGTAGGCGACTTTGGGCTAATAAAATTGGGTCATTTCCTAACGGTGCGATCGCCCGATCTTGAGCGTAAGCGGGAAGGTTTGTACCTAGGGTGAATTTAAGTAACAAAGCGATTGCTAGAGTTTTCTGAAATGGCGTAAAATTCATCAATCTTTTCCTAGAAACGTCTTTGCTTCGATCTCATTTTGGAAACATACAGCATTTTTCAGGTTCGTGAAGTACACTTTCTTCAAAGTCCCCCTTACTAAGGGGGATTTAGGGGGATCGTGCCGTATCTCATCCAATCAAAAAACGCTATATGATCTGTGGGGTTTCGCTGGAAAATGAGCAGCCCTTAAGCTGGTTGACTGACAAAACTCTTTTTCCCTCATCCCCAACCCTTCTCCCGATGGGAGAAGGGAGCCAATCAGCACTCTCATTCCCTCTCCTAGGGTGAGGGGGGTTCAGACAACACCTTAATCATATTTGTCAGTCAATCAAGCCCTTAAGTTGTTGCTTGTTGATTTGGTGTTTCCCCTACTCATCTAACTGCTGCCAAATGTTGGATGAGAGGCGGCTTTTGGCTTTAGGCGCTTGTTGGGTGCGATAGCAGAGGTCTTCGGGTTCTCCCTCCACTTGAATAAAACCCTGTTGAATCAGCGAGTCTAAGCGCCTTTTTACCTCAGCTTCCTCTTGGTTGAGATGGGCAACAATTTCGGCTAGCTTGACCTGTTTTTGACGGGCCATCCAGCGAAAGAGAGCGCGATCGCAATCTGCTAAATTTAGGATATCGAGACTAGGGCGATCGCCTGAGTTAAGCGAACTACTATCGGTCATTGGGGGACTCTCCTAAGCTTGAATAATCTGTTTGGCAATTTTTTCGATTTCCTGACTCAAAGGGTGATTGGGATATTGCAAGCAAAAAAGACCTGAACTTGCCAGTTGAATCATTTCCTCAGAGAGGGGAAGAATTCCCGCAACCGGAGCATTATAAATTCCTTCAACTTGACGTTTCAAGGTCGCAAAATCAATCGCAGGCAAAGCTTTATTAATGACCAATAGTAACTTAGGAACTTGCAGCTTTCTGGCCACTTCCACCGTTACCGCAGTGCCTTGAAAATCTTGGTTATCGGGGCGTAAAATTAAAACCAATACATCCGAAATCGTTAAAGAAAGCAACGTCTCTTCATTCAATCCAGGGTGAGTATCAATAAAAAGATAATCGAGTTCCAGGTTTTCCAGTAAATCTATAAACCCATCATTGAGCAAATCAAAATCAAAGCCCTCGCGGAGAACCTTCGTAATGTCTTTAGCTTTAATACTCGATGGAATTAGAAAAATTTTGCTATTCGGCTTTGCACTGTTTCCTAAAATCGAAGTCACATCATAAGCCGTCTCTTCAATTAAACAATGACCCCAGAGATAATCATTAAGCGTGTAATGAATTTTCTCCTCATCAAAGCCAAAAAGAACGTGAATTCCCGGCGATTGAATATCCGTATCGACAATGCCAACCCGGTAGCCAGCGCGGGCCGCGATCGCAGCCAAATTCGCGGTTGAATTTGATTTACCCGTTCCGCCTCGAAAGGAGTGAATAGAGATAATTTGAGACATTTATAGACCTTTGTATAGTACCTTCAGCACGACCTGGGTAGTAGCTTGGCTTGCAACAGTCGCTGAATGCCTGTCTCTTCTGCTCATCCAGGATTGAAGTACAATCTGGCTCAAAAACCTTAGTTTCATTAAATCCTGATACACGCCCCTATGTCAGCCCCCTCTTGTCACAAAGCCGCTATTTTACTCGCCACCCTTCCCTTTATTGGCACAATGGGTTCAAGCGTTCAAGCTCAAACCATTACCCCTGCACAGGATGGTACAAATACAGTTATTGTCCCCAATGGCACCCAATTTAATATTCAAGGTGGCAAATTTTCAGGCAATGGGGCCAATTTATTCCACAGCTTTGAACAGTTTGGCTTATCGGAAGGTCAAATTGCCAACTTCTTATCTTCTCCTCAGATTCAAAATATTTTAGGTCGCGTCATCGGTGGCGACGCCTCCATCATTAACGGACTCATCCAGGTGAGTGGCGGGAATTCTAACCTATTTTTAATCAACCCGGCGGGGATCTTATTTGGACCCAATGCGCGTCTTGATGTCCCGGCGGCGTTTACCGCCACCACCGCCACCGCCATCGGTTTTGGGGAAAATACCGGGTTTAACGCTTTTGGTGACAATCAGTGGTCTACCCTAGTGGGAACCCCCAATGCGTTTCAGTTTAATCTTCCCCATCCGGGTAGTATCGTCAACTTAGGTCATTTAGCCGTTTCCCCCGGACAAAATTTAAGCCTAGTGGGGGGAAGCGTCATCAACCTGGGAACCCTGGAAACCCCCGGCGGAAAAGTCACCCTGGCGGCGGTTCCTGGAGAACAAGTGCTTCGCATTTCCCAGGAAGGACACCTATTAAGCCTCGATATTCCCGTCACTGAAACCCACCTCAACCCTCTTAGCCTACCCGCCTTATTAACCGGGAATGGTTTAGATCATGCAGATTCCATTCAGGTCAACGATCGCGGACAGGTGGTATTATCCCAATCTGGGGTGATTATCCCTGATGAAACAGGAGTTGCGATCGCCTCTGGTTCTCTCAACGTCTCCGGAACGACAGGCGGCGAAGTCAACGTATTAGGCGATAGAGTTGGACTCGTCAGCGCCAACATTAACGCTTCTGGCACAAACGGGGGCGGTACGATTTTAATCGGGGGAGACTACAAAGGCCAGGGAACCCTCCCCAACGCGACGCGCACCTTTGTCAGCCGCGACTCTACCCTAAACGCCGATGCGGTAACTCAGGGGGATGGGGGTTTAGTTGTTGTTTGGGCCGATGATACCACCCAATTTTTAGGCAATATTACAGCACGGGGCGGTTTAGAAGCCGGAAATGGCGGCTTTGTGGAAGTATCGGGAAAGGAAACGCTGAACTTTCGAGGAAGCGTTGATACTTCTGCACCGAATGGTAGTGTGGGTACCTTATTACTCGATCCGGCTACGCTCACCATTATCGATCGAGGTGCCTTTGAATTTCCAGAAGCCGGAACTCAAGATCCGACCCTAACCGCAGCCGGGAGTATTCTAGCAGGCGATCCAGATCTGGGCGACAATACGGTTTCTTGGATCGCCATTAACGACTTAGGGGCCGCAGCCAATGTAGTCTTAGAAGCAACTGGCGATATCACAATTGAGGATATCACAGGCGTTAATTTTCCTGCGGCTAACGATGTGGTCTTTTTACAGTTAGCTACGGGTAGCCTGCGAATTACCTCAACGGAAGGTTCAATCGTTTTTGAGGATATCAACGATCGCATCGTCACGGAAGGGGGTGCTATTAGCCTACAAGCACCCGGAGGAAATATTACCGCCGGAATTCTCGAAACCACAGGCGCACAGAACTTCACGGCGGGGAACGTTACCGTAGAAGCCGCAGGCGATATTACAGTCAATGAAATTAGAACGGGTGGCGGCGATATTGTTGTCACCAGTGCGAATGGAACGATTGACGCGATTGGGACAATTGCTTCTAATGATGGCAATACCACCCTAACCGGAAATGAAATTAATCTCAATGGGATTGAAGCGGGTGCAGGTATTCTGCAATTACAACCTTCCGATCCAAGTTTAGCCATTCGGATCGGCGATGCAGTTGATACAGGCGCGGCTGTTCTAGACTTAACCTCTAACGATCTAGAAGGAATTTCCGCAGGCGAAATTATTATCGGACGCGCTGATAGTAGCGGTGCTATTTTTATTGCGAATCCACCTGCATTCGGTTCACCCCTCACTATTCAATCTCCAGTGGGTGCTGGTTCTATTAATTCCGATCCGGCTGGATTGTTAACAACTGTCGGTGACTTAAGGCTGACGGCGAATCAAGATATCATTACAGGCAATATCATTAATTTCGGTTCTGTAGAGATTACGAGTAATAACGGTAATATTGATGCAACTGCTGCTCCTTTAACAACTATCAATTCTAATCCAATTCGTCTGAATGCACCGAATGGCTCTATTCTAACAGGCGATCTAATTTCGACTGATTCCTTGCAGGGAGGCGGCGATGTTTCTCTGATTGCAGGCGAGCGCATTGTCACGGGTACAATTGATGCTAGCGGTGGAATTATCGGCGCAGGGGGAGTTGGGGGTCAAGTTGAACTTCAGGCCCCCAATGAGATATCACCTGGAGATATTATTACAACCAATAATACGGTTTCACTCGATGGCCCGGTTATTTTAACCAACGATCTGAATATTACAAGCGGGCCAGACGGTGGGAATGTTACCTTTAATGGCACGATTGACTCTCAAAATGGCACGCAATCTCTAACCGTTGATGCGGGTTTAGATGGAATTTTATCCTTTAATGGATTAATTGGCGAGACGAACCCTTTAGGGGGATTTGATGTTACAGGACAGGAATTACAATTTTCGGGAGGATTGCGTACCAATAATGGGGATATCGTCTTAAACTTGCCTGTTATCCTGACAGGTGACGCGGAGTTTAATGCAGGAACGGGTGTTATTGAGTTTCTGAATACTTTAGAAGCAGGCGCTAACGATTTAACTCTAACTACAGATAGTTTTATTTTCTTTAATACTCAGTTTGCAAATTCTGTAACTGGAACCGGAAACTTACTAATTCAGACAGCAACCCCGAACCGTAATATTGAAATTGGCGGGTTGACTGAAAATGATGTTTTACCCGTTTTTACTAACAATCATCAAGTTGCCTTAGAAGGCGCTAACTTTGCTTCGATTACAGTTGGAAGAGAAGATGCAAGTGGTACTATTACCTTAGTCGATGATGTGACTTTTATTAGTCCTGTAATTTTGCGATCGCCCTTGGGTTCTATTAACACTACAGACTTTCCAATCCTGAGCAATGCCAGCCTGACGCTACAAGCTAGTCAAATTTCTCCCGGCAATATTAGCACGATTGATGATACCCTTCTCTTAGATGGCCCAGTTATTCTAATTGAAGATGCCAGCCTGAGTACCGGCAGCATCGGCGGTAACTTAATCTTTAATTCTACCCTCAATGGCAACCATAATTTAACCCTAAATGCGGGTACCGACGGCATTATTTCTTTTAACGATCTAATTGGTGGGGTTGCGCCGCTTGCGAGTTTTGATATTCAGTCTGGACGGCTGTTAGAATTCTCAGGAGGACTGCGAACGAACAATGGAAATATCAACTTAAATCTTCCCGTTGTCCTCACAGGCGATACAATCTTTAATGCCGGAACAGCCGGAATAGAATTAGGTTCAACCCTAGATGCAGGAGTCAACAGTTTAACCTTAACTGCGGATAGTTTTATTGACTTCAGTGGCGGTGCGGGTTCTGTGACAGGAACGGGTAGTTTAATTGTCCAAGCTGCCAGTCCAAATCGCAATATTGAAATCGGGGGATTGGGTGAGGCGGATGCGTTAAACTTATTTACCGCTAATCAAAATGCAGCTTTAGCCAATAGCCAATTTTCTCAGATTACCATCGGACAAGCGACGGGGGGAGATATTAATATTGTAGGCGCGATCGCCTTTGGTAGCCCCGTCAATCTTTTATCGGGCGGTACCATTAATGTCAATGCTTCCATATCTGCCTTTGACTCGCTCAGTTTGGCAGGTTCTGTTACGCTCAATTCGGATATTAATTCCCCAAATGCGGATCTGTTTATCCGGGGGAATACCACGCTAGGAAATAATTCAACTCTAACTGCCCAAGATATTAGTTTTGAAGGCACAATTAACGGTTTCAATGCTTTAACCTTAGAGGCGAGTGGAGATATTACCGTTAGTGGAAATATTGGAGACGCTGTACCTTTAGGCAACTTCACAATTAACAACGCCGCTAATGTCACCACTCAAGCGATTACCGCCGCAGGATTGAATCAACTTGCAGGTAGCGGTACCACTACATTTAATGGCAATATTAACCTCACCAGCCTGAATGCTTCTCCCGGAATTAGTCTAACTGGGACTAACTTTGTCTTTGGGGGAAATGTCACGACTGATAATGGGGGGAGTTTCACGATTAATAATAGTGGAACCCTAACCCTAGGCAGCAATACTAACTTTAATTTAGAAGGCAGCTTTAACCAAACGGGAACAGGTGCAGTTAGTTTAGGCAGTAATATTACAACCGGGAATAATGATATCCGCTTCAGCGCCCCAGTCACGATAGAGGGTGAGATTAGCTTAAATCCGGGTACGGGCGCGATCGCCTTTGGGTCTACCCTAAAAGTAGGCAACAATCCCCTCACCTTACAAGCGGGTGAAGTCAATTTTACCGGAGCCGTCACGGGTAGCAATACCCTCACCCTGATTCCGGCTACCCCAACTCAGAATATTATCCTAGGGGGAATTGAAGAAACTCTCAACTTTGACCTCTCTGCAACCGATCTGGCAGCCTTAGCCAGTGGCGGTGGGTTTAGTAACATTACTATTGGGGGGACTAACTTTGGCGGAGAAATTCGCGTTGCTACCCCTGGTGCTGAGTTTAACGATCCTGTCACCTTGCAGACAACAGGCGCGATCGCGGTTAATGCTCCCCTATCGAGTGCGGGAGGTTTAAGCTTAAATAGCGCTACCACTGCACTGAATGCCAATCTCAGCGCAACCGATAGCCCCATTACCATTAATAGCAATACCACCCTAGGTAACGATATTACGATCGCTGGGGGAACTCTCAGCTTTAACGGCACCTTAGACGGAACGCAGAATCTCACCCTAGAAGCCGGAACCGGAGAGATTAATTTTTCAGATGCAGTGGGGAGTAACGCACCCTTAGCCAACTTGAATATTAACAGCGCCAATCGGGTGACGTTTACCCGTTCGCTGACGGCTACAGGCAACGTTACGATTAACAATAGCGACTTACTGACGATTCCCAGCAACGCACCGATCGATTTAGGGGGTAGCTGGAGTCAAACTGGAAGCGGTGCAGTTTCCATCGGAAGCAACCTTGCTACGAATGGGGGTATCCAGTTTGAGGGATTTGTCACCCTTACGGATAATGTTAGCTTCTTGCCGGGGCCAGGAGCGATCGCCTTCAACTCTGGCTTAGATGCAGGCGACAACCCCCTCACCCTCACGGCCCGTCAAATCGATTTTGGCGGCCCAGTCACGGGAACCAATACCCTACTCCTTCAACCCGCTGGCACTAGTCAGAACATCGTCCTAGGCACTGCTAATGACCTATTTGCGTGGGAGCTTACCGCCGCCGAGATTGGCTTTTTAGCAGGGTTTAGCAATATTACGATTGGCTTAGAAAATGGGGAAAATGCAATTACCATCAACGCCGATCTCGCCTTCACTTCCCCCGTCACCCTCCAAACCGGCCAAGGAAGCATTACCGGAACCGGAAACCTGTCGAGTAACGGGACCCCCATTCGCCTTAGAGCAGGGAGCAATATCATTATTTCTAATATCGACACCTCCAATCTTGACGGCCCTGGCGGAGAGATTCTAGTCGAAAGCCAAACCGGAGAAATCTCCACCGGGAACCTCAACGCCTCCGGAACTACCCAAGGCGGTGCAATTAGCGTCCTAACCCCCATTCGGATAACCACAGGGGAAATTAATTCTAGCGCCACCCTCGGCGATGGCGGAAACGTCATTTTAGATCCGCAGGGCGATATCCAAATTGAATTTATCAACGCCCAAGGCGGAACAGAAGGGCGAGGGGGAGATATCGCAATTGTCACCGAGCAATTTTTCCGCGCCCTCGGTACCTTCATCGACCAAAATGGCATCCTTTCCAGCATTTCCAACGCTGGGGGACAAGGCGGGGGAAGCATCACCATCCGTCACGGAGGCGGCGTCAGAACCCCGTTTATCGTTGTGGGCGATCGCGAAACCGGAAACACCCTCGACTTCAGCCGCAACGGGACTAGAGGCAACATTACCGCAGGCTCAGGCCCCGGCGAAACCCTCGCCCCCGGCGCTTACTTCGGCCCGTTTACCCAAGGCCCCATCTCTGTGATTACCTCCGGTTCCCCGCGACCCGATCCCGCCCCTCCCGCACCGCCTCCTAATATCCCCGCACCGCCACCCCCCGAACCACTACCCCCCGATCCCCTACCGCCCGATCCAGATATTATCGATCCGCCTCCCAATATCCCCGAACCGAATATTCCCGCACCGCCACCCCCCGAACCTCTCCCCCCCGATCCCCTACCCGCCGATCCGGATATGAGCGATCCGCCACCATCCGATCCCAGTCTCCCCGATGATGCACCTGTACTGAGTAACGCGGAAGCAACGCGCCTGGTAACAGACTTAGAGAGCAGCCAAACCGCGTTAACCGTAGAAGAGGGAGAAAACGCTGCAAATACCAATCTCGACACCACCGAGATATTGCGCGATCGCATTGCTCAAGCCTTGGCAAACAATAACATTCCCCTCGCCATCTCCCTCATCGAACAACTGCGGTTTGACGAACTGCGAAACTACTTTGGTAACTCCCTCACCCTCAACCCAAACGGCGCTGTTTTGCTGCAAGATAGCCTCGCCACCCCCTCCGTAGAACTCATTCCCTTAGAAGAAATTCAGGCTACCCTAACCAACCTAGCGGATCGTACCGGCACAAATCCTGCCATCGTCTACCTATTCGCCCAACCCGAACAACTCCATCTCATCCTCGTTTCAGCCAGCGGTCAACCTTTGCTGAAAACCATACCCGCCGCCCGCCGCGACGCCTTAATGCAAGTCGCCAATACCTTACGCTCGGAAGTCACCAACCCCAGAAAAATCGATACCGACAGTTACCTTCCCGCTGCTCAACAACTCTACCAATGGCTGATTGCCCCACTCGCAGAAGAATTGCAAGCTAGAGGGATCGATACCCTGGCTTTCTCAATGGAAACCGGGTTGCGAAGCCTTCCCCTAGCGGCCTTACATGATGGACAACAATTCCTCGTAGAAAAATACAGCCTGGGCTTAATTCCCAGCATTAACTTAGTTGATACCCGCTACCAAGATATTAGGAACGCCCCCGTTTTGGCGATGGGAGCCAGTCAATTTACCAACCTCGAACCCCTCCCCGCAGTTCCCGTTGAGTTATCGGTCATTACCCAAGTCCTCGGACAAGGAAAAGCCTTCCTCAACGAAGCCTTTACCCTGAATAACCTCAAATCTCAACGCGCCGCCAACCCCTTCGCCGTGCTACACCTAGCAACCCACGCCGAATTTAGACCCGGCCAAGCTAGCAACTCTTATATTCAACTGTGGAACGAGCAACTGCGCTTAGACCAACTGCGCCAACTGCGCTTAGATAACCCCGTCGTTGAACTCTTGGTTCTGAGTGCGTGTCGAACGGCCGTAGGGGACGAGCAAGCCGAATTAGGCTTTGGGGGCCTCGCCATTGCAGCCGGAGTCAAATCTGCGATCGCCTCTTTATGGTACGTTTCCGATCAAGGAACCCTCGCCCTGATGATCCAACTTTACGAACAACTCAAAACCGCCCCCATCAAAGCAGAAGCCCTCCGCCAAGCCCAAATGGCCCTAATTCAAGGTCAAGTCCAAATCGAAAACGGTCAATTCCGAGGCCTCCCCGCCTTCAGCAACGACTTCCCCCTCCCCTCAGAACTCGCAAACCTAGCCCCCACCAACCTCTCCCACCCCTATTACTGGGCCTCATTTACCCTCATCGGGAGTCCTTGGTAACAGTGCTGAGTAGAAAGTGCTGAGTGCTGAGTGGGGGAAGTGAGTGCTGAGTGTAAAGTGCTGAGTGCTGAGTGGGGGAAATAGTGCTGAGTGTAAAGTGCTGAGTGCTGAGTGGGGGAGAGGGTGGGGGGATGGGGGGATGGGGGGAAGTGAGTGCTGAGTGTAAAGTGCTGAGTGCTGAGTGGGGAAGAGGGTGGGGAGAAAAGAGTTCCGAGTTCCGAGTTCCGAGTGAGAAGAGAGTGCTGAGTCAGTTCCGAGTTCCGAGTTCCGAGTTCTGAGTGGGAAAAGAGTGCTGAATTCAAAGAGTTACGACTACCGAGAAGTCTGAGAGTAATTAAGGTTAACCCTGAATTCCTCTTCTACCCCAACTCCTAACTCCCCATCCTCTTCTTCCCCCAACCCCCAACTCCCAACTCCCAACTCCCAATTCCCTTCTTCCCCCCATCCTCTTCTTCCCCCAACCCCCAACCCCCAACTCCCAACTCCCAATTCCC
>NZ_MJGC01000009.1:0-2500 GCF_001746915.1 Desertifilum tharense IPPAS B-1220 | reverse complement strand
TCACCTTCTCTGGTGCAGCATTCAACTGCTTTGTCTAGTCTCTACTCTCTGGGTGGTGCTGTCCCACGACCCCATCGACTCGAAAGTTGATGGTTTAGGCTTTTCCCTTTTCGCTCGCCGCTACTTGGGGAATCGAGTTTTCTTTCTGTTCCTCGGGCTACTAAGATGTTTCAGTTCGCCCGGTTGGCTCTGACCGGCCTATTGATTCAGCCGGTAGTTTTTGGGTTGCCCCATTCGGACATCTCCGGATCGGTGCTTGCTTCCAGCTCCCCGAAGCGTTTCGTCGGTCGCCACGTCCTTCTTCGCCTCTGCGTGCCAAGGTATCCACCGTAAGCCCTTTCTAGCTTGACCACTAGAAGATTCTTTTGCTTTTTGGCTTTGCTTGACTTTTTTTGTCTGTGAAGTCGATTAGTAAAACTAATCTCCTTCTTGCCTGACTTATGACTATGCAGTTTTCAAGGTTCTTTGACTGGAGATTTTCTCCAGCAGTCTGCTGCTGACAGCCGGTGCTGAATTTTTCTCAATCTTGGCTTGGGCGGTTTGGTGGAGGTAAGCGGACTCGAACCGCTGACATCCTGCTTGCAAAGCAGGCGCTCTACCAACTGAGCTATACCCCCGTTTGAGTTATGCCATCCGCACTCGCCTCACTCGCCCACAGGTCTAACTGTTGGGTTTGAGGAGGGGAATTTGGCTTTGGGGTTCAGGTGGGCCATCCTGGACTTGAACCAGGGACCTCACCCTTATCAGGGGTGCGCTCTAACCACCTGAGCTAATAGCCCTTACTCCGAACCGAACTCAGTTTGAAACAACGATTTCCATTTCACCCCGAACGACCTCGGGATTGTCCGAGAGTCAGGCTAATTAGTTTTTTCACCTTGACTCTGGTCGGGTCTCCCTATAAAGGAGGTGATCCAGCCACACCTTCCGGTACGGCTACCTTGTTACGACTTCACCCCAGTCACCAGCCCTGCCTTCGGCGTCCTCCTCCGCGAACGGTTGGAGTAACGACTTCGGGCGTGGCCAGCTCCCATGGTGTGACGGGCGGTGTGTACAAGGCCCGGGAACGGATTCACCGCCGTATGCTGACCGGCGATTACTAGCGATTCCGCCTTCACGCAGGCGAGTTGCAGCCTGCGATCTGAACTGAGCCGTGGTTTATGAGATTAGCTCGCCCTCGCGGGTTGGCTGCTCTTTGTCCACAGCATTGTAGTACGTGTGTCGCCCAGGACGTAAGGGGCATGCTGACTTGACGTCATCCCCACCTTCCTCCGGTTTGTCACCGGCAGTCTCCCTAGAGTGCCCATCCAAAATGCTGGCAACTAAGGACGAGGGTTGCGCTCGTTGCGGGACTTAACCCAACATCTCACGACACGAGCTGACGACAGCCATGCACCACCTGTGTTCCGGCTCCCGAAGGCACCCTCTGCTTTCACAGAGGTTCCGGACATGTCAAGCCCTGGTAAGGTTCTTCGCGTTGCATCGAATTAAACCACATACTCCACCGCTTGTGCGGGCCCCCGTCAATTCCTTTGAGTTTCACACTTGCGTGCGTACTCCCCAGGCGGGAAACTTAACGCGTTAGCTCCGATACAGCACGGGTCGATACGTGCTACACCTAGTTTCCATCGTTTACAGCTAGGACTACTGGGGTATCTAATCCCATTCGCTCCCCTAGCTTTCGTCCATCAGTGTCAGTTGCGGCCCAGTAGAGCGCTTTCGCCACCGGTGTTCTTCCCAATCTCTACGCATTTCACCGCTACACTGGGAATTCCCTCTACCCCTACCGCACTCTAGCCTTGCAGTTTCCACTGCCTTTCCACAGTTGAGCTGTGGTCTTTGACAGCAGACTTGCCGGGCCACCTACGGACGCTTTACGCCCAATAATTCCGGATAACGCTTGCCTCCTCCGTATTACCGCGGCTGCTGGCACGGAGTTAGCCGAGGCTGATTCGTTAGGTACCGTCATTTTTTTCTTCCCTAACAAAAGGGGTTTACAACCCAAAGGCCTTCCTCCCCCACGCGGTCTTGCTCCGTCAGGCTTTCGCCCATTGCGGAAAATTCCCCACTGCTGCCTCCCGTAGGAGTCTGGGCCGTGTCTCAGTCCCAGTGTGGCTGCTCATCCTCTCAGACCAGCTACTGATCGTCGCCTAGGTGCGCTCTTACCACACCTACTAGCTAATCAGACGCGAGCTCCTCTTCAGGCAGTTAACCTTTCATCTTTCGACCTATCCGGTATTAGCCCCCGTTTCCAGGGGTTATCCCCGACCTGAAGGTAGATTCTCACGCGTTACTCACCCGTCCGCCACTGTGTCCGAAGACACCGTTCGACTTGCATGTGTTAAGCAGACCGCCAGCGTTCATCCTGAGCCAGGATCAAACTCTCCGTGACAAGATTTGTCTTTACTCAAATCTGACTTCGAGTTATTCTGGTGTTATCTTTTACCCCCTCAATTAACTTTCGCTAATCTGGGAGTGGAATGTTTTCTTAACGAGGTGATTT
>NZ_MJGC01000008.1 GCF_001746915.1 Desertifilum tharense IPPAS B-1220 | reverse complement strand
CCTGAAGGTTGGGCTTGCTGGTATCCGGCTAATATGTTTGAGGTTGTAGAGTTACCCAAGAATGTTGAGTAACCAATGTGTAACTGTTGGGTAACTAGCTGGTGGCACAATATGACGTAATGAGGTTTGGCTGTGTCAGTGCGCGTTACCCAACTAACGCGTACTGCTGTAAATTCTACAAAACATCAATTTTGCCGATCCAAATTGCGATCGCTCCTTTACCTGTTGTGGAGCTTTACGGAAGCGATCGCAATTTTCCAAGAGTCATGTTACTGTAACCCTATTAGGCGTTGCCTGCGGTGTTGACAGCACCAACAGACAACTGACCCCTAATGTGTTCTGACCACAGTTAGAGGCTTAATCATGAATAGCACTAAAAGAGCAGGCGCGATCGCGATCGCCGCCAATCGCTTCACAAATTCTTCTCAGTCTTTCTCCATCCCCAATAGCTGGCAGTTGCCAAAGTTCAGAATCGGCGATCGCGTTCAATACATGGATCGCCATTGTTTGATGGTTTGCGTTATCCGAGGTATGGAATACTTCCCAAACCAACCGCCCAACTATTTAAACTCTCGCTGGCCAGAAGGGGGTTGGTCTTACTACCTACTCCCGGATGTTAACCCTACAATCCCTCCCTATATCCTTGAGGATGCGTACAGCCAACCCGTAGACGAGACAGAAATAGCTTCAGTTTAGTAACAGTTTCCCAGCGTGTTAGATGCCTGTCTAACACGCTTTATTTGTCGGTTTTGGTGTTCGGACAAATTAACCGACAACCTCGGAAAACTGTTACTAGATAGCCTTGAAACTCTCTCAAGGAGTGCATTGTATGACTTTCCCGCGCTGTAACACAGCATCAGACAGTAGTTACCAATTAATCTAAGACGAGTTACATCAAAATGGCACCCAGAACAACCTTAACCAAGCGAACCAAGGTGATCCGCGTACCGCGTCGCTACGACTATTTACACCGCAGTTTTACCGCGTATCTCAACACGTTACCAGGTGACAAACTTTGGCAGATTGAAGAGTCGTTAACTGTCGCCAATGAGGAGAACGATCGGGAAAAGGCGATCGCCCTAATGTCCAAATTTTTCCCCTTTAGAGGCGAGGTCAGAAAATGACCGAACCGAGCCACGCTGACCTAGTAGAGACGCTAGAGGAGATACAGGACGATATGGAGGTAGCCCTTAAAGTTCTAGACTTGCTTCTGGACAATGATGTTAATGACCTCCAGGCGGCTATTTGCCTGGTCAGAATGTACCGGGCTGAGATGTACCGCGTTACAGACGAGCTAGACACCTCTCTTAGAAAACTCAAGCGGCTAGCTGCCTAGACTCTGCCTAAAACCCTGTACTCTCACCTGGGAGTACAGGGTATCTTGTTTCAGCCCTTGCTGTAAGCCAATTCTCGGCTCCCCACAAGTTAACTTGTGGAGTCAAATTAAATCAAAAGTTGTTAGAGATTGGCTTCCGGTAGACACGGCCAGAGGGGGCTGCAACGCTGGTATAACTTGACGCTTTGGGGTGAACGCTGAAACCCTTGATTTATAAGGATTTTCAGCACATATTATTTCACGGAATAGTTAACTAATCGGAGTTGTGAGATGAGATAACAAAAACCGAGTCGTCGGCACTAAGTATAAAAGTCGGTTGATTCGGTGTCGGACTTTGGAAAACCCCAAAAAGTTAGTCGTCGGCACTAAGTAACGAAGTAAGAACTTCTCGCCAAATTTCGTTATACAACCCTAACAAGCTCGTTTCTATTAGCTTGAACCACCGAATTCTTATTAAGAATATAAGTGAAAATTCTTGTTCTATAAGGGATGCAAGCATTGTAATGACAATCTTGAGGACTACACGTATACCTACAGGTGTGTATATCACCCATGTAAAACGGCACGTGCAAGCATTTTTTCAGAGTGGTTTATTGCTTGCAATCTGTCGTATCATTCAAAATAATCAATCCCTACCAGCTAGGGGGGATAGCTGGCAATGCAAAAAGAAAAAACCCGGCCCGTCGGTGAGAGGCTTCTAACTCGCTCGCCACTGGCTGGGTTTTGTACATCAAATAGATAGGCTCATGATAAACCAAATAGACGCTCAGAAAGGATACGCTCAAGCACACATCGGAGAACTTGAGCAACAGCTTTGCACCACGCTGTTATTCCATCCAGAGGCGATCGCCGTTGTTGCGGACAAGCTCAAACCAGAGGCTTTTCTAGAGACAAAACACCGCTACATCTACAATTCAGCGTTGCGTCTCTACCAAGCCGACATAGAAGTCTCATTGATAACTGTCTATGATGACCTAGCTTATCATAAGCTTCTTGATGAAGTGGGCGGACAGCCAGGACTAGCTTATATTGCTGGATTGCTACCATCTCACAATCCACAAGCGATCGCCAAAATCATGATGAGGGATTGGCGCGATCGGCAATACAAATATGAGGCCGCTAGGCTATTAGACGATCACGCATCCTTAGAGGAATTTCGCGATCGGATGAAAGAACTAGACGACCAACTCGGCAAACCCATAGACCGCTACGAACGAGTCAAGCTTGAGCTTAAATACTGCATAGCCGAGACTGACCCCATCAAGCGAGCCATCCTTGAAAGTGACATCGCCCGCCACAACAGCATCCCGGTTCAGAAGGTTAGGGAACTCCTCAAGAGTATGGAGGCCCAAACCCAGATCCAACGACCACAACGCCTAAGCATCAAAGAAGCCCTTTCACTGGAGTCTGAGGCCCTTAAATTCCTTGTGCCGGGTTTGCTCCTAGAGAAAGCTACAGCGCTTCTCTCAGGCTTGCCGGGAAGCGGTAAGAGCTTAATGGCTGTTGACCTCGCTTTTGCCGTTGCCACTGGTGGAGAATTTTTAGGCGAGAAGGTCAAGCAAGGGCCCGTAGTTTACGCCTGCTCTGATGAACCCCGCGATCTTCTCATTGCCAAACTCAGCGATCGCGGATTCACCGAAGACGACCCGGTGGAGTTGCTACCCGATTGGACAATCCTACATCTTGACCTGTTAGAGGAAGCACTAGAAGCCGTCAAACCTTCCCTGTTAATCATTGACTCGGTGCGAACAGCGATCGCCTATCCATTAGGACTGGACGAAAACAACACAGGTATTGGGGCATATCTGAAACAAGTAGAGGCGCTAGCGACCCGCTACGGTGCCTCCGTCGTCTTCCTTCACCACGACAACAAGAGTAAAGACTCAGTTGGTGTTTGCCGCTCAAGTGGTAGCACCGACATCCCCGGCAACGTCTCCGTTCATTGGCGGTTAGAAGCAGCCACCAAAGATCCATCAGACCCCAATCGGGTGTTTACTATGCCCAAAACTCGTGGCATGGCTCCCCAGTCCCTACGATTGCGGCTAGACCTTGAAAGCTACCGATGGGAAAACCTAGGGACGATTGGGGAATCAGAAGACGCCGCCAAAGTTAACCAGTCCCTAGCGCAACAAATTTTAGAGTTACTCAATCAGCGCCCTAGCGTCGGGTTAGAGGGGAGAGAAATCAAAGAAGCCCTTGGTGGCAATCATGGCGTTTACACCGTCCTAACCCGGCTTGTTGAGCGACGGATTATCACCAAACGGCGATCAAAATCTGACCCCAGAGCGAAGGTTTACTGTGTGTCTACCCTCTCTCCCCCCCCCCACCCCCCTAGGGTGTTTACTATTTCTTCTGAAAGCATTGATATACAAGGATTAGAGGATAGTAAACAGATAGTAAACAGTGACCTAGAAAATAGTAAACACGTTGATAGTAAACAGGGTGTTTACCAAGAGTGTTTACTATCCTCAAACCCAACCCCTGAAAGCGATTCAGCCAATATAGTAAACACCCAAGCTCAAATAGGGGGAGAGAGGGGGGTATTTACTAAAGGTGAGCGCGTGGAAATTGACGGCGGTGAATTTCTCTCCACTGAAAAAAGAAGGATTCAGATCGGCGATCGCCACGTCCACATTCAAGACCCGTCTAGCTGGTCTAACTTTGTGATTGTCCAGATAGACGGATTGGGAAGCTATGACATCCCTGAATGGAAGGTCAAGCCTTGGAATCCCGATCGGCATCCTGAGTCTATCCAGACAGACTCGCCTGGTGTTGATTGATTGAAATTTCCAATGGAGGCGATCGCCGATCGCCTCATTAGGAAAGCTGATTATTACGGGCTAGCTGAAACTTGGCATATAGAGATATATGTCCAAGGTTCTCCCATGCCCCCCAGTGATTACCCAAAATCTTTGGGTAATCGTTGAGGCGATTGTCTAACAGTTACCCAAAGCCATTGGGTAACATATAGATATTTTTCATATAGTTACCCAATGACATTGGGTAACAGTTGGGTTAGAATCTATCTGTTACCCAACAGTTACCCAACATGAATACAATCTTTACTGCTCGCGATGTTAATGGTCTAACCACTTCTGAGATTGACCGATTGGAGTCGTTCCGATATGAATCGCCTAACGGGAACTTCACCGCTAGAAGGGAGAAGCGGAAAACAACGGATAACGCCTACTGGACAGCTTATAAGCGAAAGTTTGGGAGACTGCGTAAAACCTACATTGGTGATAGCTCTCAGATTTTTGGTGACAATCTAGATGAGATTGCAGCCAAGTTAAACGCTTCTGACGCTGAATTCTGGATGAACCGACCCGGATATGTGGCGGAAAAGGCGAAACGGTCAGCCGGCCACCCGGAAGTTACCCAATTAGATACCCAACAACTTAACCGAGTTGGAGAACTCACCGAACAACTCAACAATGCCACTAAAGAAATCTACGAACTAACTCAGGCTTTGATTGAGGTGAAAGAGCGCAACTTTTATATAGAGCGCAACTTTCAGGAGCTAAGAGCAAGGACTAACCCAGAAGCGATCGCAATTTTGGAGCAAGCTTTAACTCTTAAGCCCAACGCTGGAGGCGCAATCAAGGCAGCTATCAGAGAAGCGCTAGAGCTAATGAAGTTACCCAATACTTCAACTGATGAGTTACCCAAGAATTCTAGTCAGTCAAAGCCGAAAGACCGTCCACTGCTCAAGGCGGGTACTGTGGTGCGGTTTTCCCGTGCTGGGGTTGCTCCAGCTAATCGGGGTCAACTTGGGACAATTGTGGAAGGCCCCGATGAACGTGGAATTTATAAGCTTGAAACTCCTGAAGGTTGGGCTTGCTGGTATCCGGCTAATATGTTTGAGGTTGTAGAGTTACCCAAGAATGTTGAGTAACCAATGTGTAACTGTTGGGTAACTAGCTGGTGGCACAATATGACGTAATGAGGTT
>NZ_MJGC01000007.1 GCF_001746915.1 Desertifilum tharense IPPAS B-1220 | reverse complement strand
TTGGGGAAAGAGGGGAGTTGGGAGTTGGGAGTTAGGGGTTGGGGAAAGAGGGGAATTGGGAGTTGGGAGTTAGGGGTTGGGGAAAGAGGGGAGTTGGGAGTTGGGAGTTAGGGGTTGGGGAAGAAGAGATAGAAAAACTTGATAACTATCAACTCAGCACTATTTCCTCTTTATCCAGTTTAAATCTTGGCACAATGCTTAGATCCCTCCCGTCGTTGCAAACGTACATTAAAGGTATAAGTCAGTTGGCAGAGATTAACTGTTTCAGGGTGCCTTCGAGAAGAGTGTCTCATTTATTTTAACGAGACACACTGAACCCAATTATACTAATTACGACTTAATCCTAAGATGTCTACTCACTCCCATCAAGCCAGAAATTACCTTGCTAGTTTATTAGAAACTAAAAGTTTAGATGAATTTAGCCAGCAACTCGCCTGCAACTCAGAGAATTTACCCCCAAAAGTGAGAACATCGAGGCGCTTTACCATTTCCAGCGTAGAACAACAGTGGCAACTGTTGCAGGTTTCTCCAGAGACTCAAGCAAACTTGCTAGATGAACAAACGCGATCGCACCTAGCATCCTACCATCACCATATCGAAAACTTCATCGGTACGGTGAAACTTCCAGTGGGTCTTGCAGGCCCTTTGCGCGTTAATGGCTTATTTGCCCAAGGCGACTATTACATCCCGCTAGCCACCACAGAAGCCGCTTTAGTTGCTTCCTACTCGCGAGGGGCGCAACTGATCTCCGAAGCCGGGGGATGCAGCGCTATGGTATTAAACGAAGGCGTAAACCGTACACCCGGATTTGCCTTTGCAAACTTGCCAGAAGTGGGAATCTTTCTGGCGTGGGTCGTTAACCAACAAGATGAATTCAAGCGCTGTGCAGAAGCCACTACCCGCTACGGTCAGTTAAAAGAAATGCGGATGGCAGTCGAGGGAAATCACGTTTATCTCGATTTCCAGTTTACGACAGGCGATGCGGCCGGACAAAATATGGTGACAATTGCCACTGAAGCCATTTGTAACTATATTCGCGATTTTGCCCCCGTTAAGCCACAATATGCGTTCGTTGAAGCCAACCTTTCCGGCGATAAAAAGGCAAGCGTTCAATCCTTTATTAGCGTTCGCGGTAAAAAAGTAACCGCAGAAATCACGCTTCCCTCAGAACTCGTTCGCAAGCGTCTCCATGCAACACCAGAACAGATGGTCAATTACTGGCGGATGTCTGCCTTGGGAGGTGTTCTCAGCGGTACAATCGGCATTCAAGGGCATTATGCGAATGGTTTAGCGGCCCTGTATCTGGCTTGCGGACAGGATGTGGCCTGTATTGCAGAGTCAGCCGTAGGTGTCACCCGTTTTGAACTGACGGAGACTGGCGGGTTATATGCAGCCGTCACTCTCCCGAATTTAATGGTAGGAACAGTGGGAGGCGGGACAGGTTTACCCAGTCAACAGGCTTGTTTAGAAATTCTAGGATTAGCAGGAACAGGTAAGGCGCGGGCGTTTGCTGAGGTTTGTGCTTCTTTGGTGTTAGCAGGCGAACTCTCCATTATCGGCGCTTTGGCTTCCGGTGAGTTTACCCGCGCCCATCAACGACTAGCCAGAGGGAGTTCTAAGGGTTGAGTAGAAAGTGCCAAGTTCCGGGTGCTGTAGAGACACGCTGCGGTTAAGTGGAGAGATAGAAGATACAAATTTTGATCGCTGTGTTCGCAGCTCTAACCGGCTGGGAAGAATAGACCTATACTCTCAGTCAAGTTTATCTATAAAAGGTCAAGATGGCACTCCAAAAGGAAATTCCTGAAATTCGTTTAGCTGTTTTTGGAGAGAGTGGATGCGGAAAAACCACCCTCCTCTCTAGCTACTATGGTAAGCAACAAAGCCATAATTTTGAACAAGAGAAGGGTTATGCTTTGCTTGCAGACAACAAATCTCAGGGAAGTTGGCTTCTTGGCAATTATTACCGGATGCAAGAAGGACGCTTTCCAGAAGGAACTAGAAAATTTACAACTTATGAATTTAGCTTTCGCCTCCAAAACTATGACCAACCCTCTTTAAAAATTTTCTGGTACGACTACCCAGGGGACTGGTGGAATAATGAACCCAGCGATTTAGGAGAATCTAGAGAGCAAAAAGAATGTTTTAAAAAGCTTCTAGAAAGCCATATAGGTCTTCTGATTGTTGATGGAGAAAAACTAAGTACACAGGGGACACCATACCTCAAAAAACTTTTTGCCCAATTTAGGCATGAAATAAAGCGCCAGAAGTCTGCTATGAAAGCAGAAGGGCTATCTCTCAGCAACTATCCTAGTCAATGGATTATTGTTTTATCTAAAACCGATCTCTACTCCAGTAACTACACAGCAAAAGACTTTGAAAGAAGAGTTCTAAAAGATGTAGATGATGAAGTGCGTGGACTTTCTAAGGAATTTGAAAGAGATAATAAATCAAATAATCTTGGGAGCCAATTTTTACTGTTGTCAGCAGCCAAGGCAAATTATCATGTGGTTGAAGATATTACGAAAACTTTGGGTCTGGAGTTACTAGCCCCCGTAGCACTTTTGTCCGTAATACAAGAACTTGCTAAGAAAACAGATCGAGGCGGTGTTCCTGGCTTATTAGGAGAGATATTGAGTAGTCTCTCATCAGTCATCAACGTGATTGACAAAATGGATGACTTTCTGCCTAAACAGTATCAAATCTTAACTCAATTATTGCAGGCTTTTAAATTAAAAGAACTTGCTGATAAAGGAACAGATTATATGCGTAAGAAGCAGAAAGAGGCAGCAAAAAAAGGTAAAGCTTTAGATGCAACAGCCTACGCGATGATGGCTGAGTTGAAATCTGATTCAGCAAAATGTCTTTATTATTGTAATCAAGGAAATTCAAAATAACTCGGCAATCCTATGACTTTAGCAAAACTTGAATTTAATCCCTCTAGCCTTCTTTGGAAAACAAGAGGTAAATATTGGGACTTTGAATTTATTTCAAATCCCAGTTATCCAAAGTTAGATTCTTGGTGGTCAAAATTCCAAGAAGTTTTTAATGACGATCAAGTTGATGAAGAACCTAAAATATACTATGGAGAATGGAATTTTGATCGAGGAGAAGTTAAACAGTATCTAGCGGCTGCTTGCTTTGATGCAGAAAGAGAAGACTGGACAAGACGACGTATACAGCATTTTTTAATTTGGTTCCCTGATGACATTGAATCTGCCCAAGGTCTTAAAAACTTTGCTCCAGCAGATTGGCATAATCAAATATTGGCGCATTTAGACTCATTCTTCAATGCTGAGGATATATTTGATCTCTCTGAAGAAGAGATTAGCAACCTTCGATCAAATGGAAAGAAACTTGGAATATTCTTAAAAGAACAGTATTCTGATAGAGTGACTCCGTTTGTCTTGAATACAGATAACCCTGCTGCTCTCTCAAAAGATGATTGGTTATATAATCCAATTGTTCAAGATGACAGGGGTGAAAATGAGAGAAATAATTTAGGGAATGGGTTAAATCAACAGCCAGATGTAGTAATCAAGAAAGTAAAGAATTTAGCTATCGAAGGGTTTAATCGCTTTATGCGTTCTTTACAAAATGACGAAGACGGTTCAGATTGTCAATAGCAGTTTGATAATGGCTATTTTTGGAGAAATTGATAGCTAGTTCCCTCACTAATCAAAACAATACTTTATACCTTGCCTGGTAAAGTTAGAGTAAAACTCGTTTGTTTGGGTAAGGTTGGATCGAGAGTTAAGTCTCCGTGGTGCGATCGCAATTACAAGGTAACTCAAAATGGGGTAACTTGCACGCTTCGCGCTAGCATTACCTTTATACTTGGGTATCCAGTTTAAATCTTGGCACAATGTCGCGATCCATACCGTCTTGGCAAAAGTACATTAAAAGTATGAACCCATCGTCAAAACTTAACAGTGTAGCGATAGATTAGCCTAATGTTTTTCCAGAAAGTCAAGCGAACTTGGTCAAAGAGTAAAGTGCGATTCCTACGGATAACCTCGCTAACGCACTTTGCATCCTACCACCACCCTATCGAAAATTTTAGCGATACCGTCACAACGCATTATCAAAGATGGGTGACATTGCGCTAACCCGTTCTACAGTAGATCAAGAGGCTGAATCGATTCTAAGTGCTGAGTTTTGCTTAATAATTAGCTATCTTTTATGAAATTAATCTCAAGTCCGACTAAAGTGACCCCTGTACAACAGTCTCCTCTAAGGTGGTGGATTTACCAGCGGGAACGGTTTCCCTTGGTGACAAATGGTTTATTAGTTGCGGCGTTTAGCAGTTCGGCTGTCAGTTACTCGGCGCTAATGCATGGAAATGTTCCCCGTTTCGCGAGTTTTCTGGTAGCTTTTGTAACTTGCTTGATTTTCTTTTTGCAACTGCGAATTGCCGATGAGTTTAAGGATTTTGAGGAGGATATGCGGTTTCGTCCCTATCGTCCGGTTCCTCGCGGTTTAGTGAGTTTACCGGAATTGGCGACGGTTGGGGTAGCCAGTGGCGTGCTTCAGTTGGGGATGGCGGTTGGCTTAGGCGGTTATGGTGAAACGGGGTTGCCTGTTTTAGTCTTACCATTGGTTGTCACTTGGCTGTATATCGGCTTGATGAGTCGGGAGTTTTTTGTCCGCGATTGGATTAAGGCGCATCCGATTATCTATATGCTGAGTCATATGGTAGTGATGCCGTTGATTTATTTCTATGCAACGGCGTGTGACTGGTTGGTGGCCCAAATGCATCCCCCGGTTGGACTTCCTTGGGTTCTGGGGGTGAGTTTCGTTGGCGGGTTAATGATTGAAGTGGGCCGCAAAATTCGTTCTCCCAAGGATGAGGAAGTGGGTGTCGAAACCTATACCTATCTCTGGGGACAACGCAATGCTGTCCGCGTCTGGTTGGGAATTTGTCTGGGGATGGCAATCTTAAGCGCGATCGCATCTTATCATCTTCACTTCCTTTGGCCTACTCTTGGCGTTCTCTTCGCTCTAGCCACAGGCAGCATTACGGTTGCAGTCTCTTTCCTCAACTCCCCTCGCCGCAAACGTGGAAAGCAGTTTGAATGGATGTCTGGGATTTGGACTCTACTCGTTTATCTGTGTTTAGGCTTATTTCCCCTCCTGAGTTAGTGCTGAGTGTAAAGTGCTGAGTGCTGAGTGGGGAAGAAGATGGGGGGATGGGGGGATGGGGAGATGGGGGGAAAAAAGTGCAAAGTTCCGAGTTCCGTAGCTTGCTTCCGCGCAGCGGTGTTCCGAGTGGGAAAAGAGTGTGGAGTTATTAGAAAACTCCCTTCTTCCCCAACCCCCAACTCCCAACTCCCTTCTTCCCTAACCCCTAACTCCCAACTCCCTTCTTCCCCAACCCCCAACTCCCCTCTTTCCTCAACCCCTAACCCCCAACTCCCAACTCCCCTCTTTCCCCAACCCCTAAC
>NZ_MJGC01000006.1 GCF_001746915.1 Desertifilum tharense IPPAS B-1220 | reverse complement strand
CCCCGCTCAGGCTATAAAATTGCTTACCCTATTCTAAAAGAACTGACTCGCGCAGCACTGTCCTATACTTGAGGCTGATAGCTGAGAGTCTAACCATGATTGATTTTGTTCCAGATATGTGGATGATGAATTTAATAAAATATTTGAATTTTTAAGCAATACTCTTGGAGAAGGAGCATTTGTGAAATATAGAGGAGATAAACCTATTGGTGGTCTTGCACCTGCTTACTATGAAGCCATTACTGTAGGTACTCTTAATGCGCTAGATCAAATTTGTAATATTCCAAGCGAGCCAGTTAAACAAAAGATAATAGATACAGTTCAAACTGAAGAATTCAGAAATAATACAGGTTCAGGAGCTAATAAACTTTCTAAGTTAGAAGGAAGAATTAAAATTATTCAAGATGCCCTTTTAGAATTAATAAATGAGTAACTGGTTAAAGCAACTAGAAGAAGATCTAGATTGGAGACAGACAGAAATTGTCATTTTGAAAAAACAAGCAGTTCTGGCTTCCAAAGATTCTAATAGATACAGAGCGCTTCTTCGTGCCCTATGGGCAATGCTCTATGCCCACTATGAAGGATTTTGTAAGTTTGCGTGGGATTTATATCTAGACGAGTTGCAAAAAGCGGGCGTTAAAAGGAAAGACTGTAAAGATGAAATAGCCAAACTGTCACTTCAAAAGCAATTTAAGAGCTTAAAAGGAGACTTATCTCCAGAAAGTCTCTGGAATTTTGGTCAGACAGGTTTTAGAAATATGCTAGAAGACAATCTAGATTTTCAAGCCAAACTAGAAACACAATCAAATCTCTATCCTCAATTATTTAAAGAAAATTCACTAAAAGTATGCCTTAGTTGTACTTTAGTAGACCAATATGAAATTGAGCTTAAGGGCTTGGTTAGGAGAAGAAATGACATTGCTCATGGGCAAAAAATGATCATAAAAGACCTGAACGAATACAAAAAGTATGAAAATGCTGCTATAGAGGTAATGTACGAGTTAGCTATAGCAATTGTTGAGTGCCTAGACAAAAGGCTTTACTTGAAAAATCCGTAATCAAAAATTGAGCCAATGAACTCTTCCAGACTTAAATAAAACTTAGAATTCAAAAATTGAATTAATTTTTGCTTTACTACTTTCTCAAGTCTTGAATTAATCTCATTTTCAATAAAGATATAGCAGGCATAACGAACCAGCGTCTTCAAAGCTTCGTCGCTTATCTCCCCCTGAGTATGTATGTAAGAAAAGTAAAAGACGAAAATTTTGAAATTTGTTAAATTGACATTTGTAAGTTCATTTAGATTTAAATATATATCTCCCTGTTTTTAAGGAGGCACTCAATATTCCCGACTCTTGGTGATTGAATGAAAACACAGAAATACTATCCAAGTGTATTTCTAATAAATTGATCGCAGAACAGTCTTATAAAAGTTGATTTTCAGTATCAATTACATTTATTCAACTATAGGCACATTATATGACGAGTGGGTCTATACCGACAGATGAGCGTAACCCCGCGCAATGTCAATTATCTCAAACTACCCATTTAGGGTAATGAGTCAAGTTTAGCTATGGAGTCAAAATCGGGATGACAGGATTTGAACCTGCGGCCCCCTCGTCCCGAACGAGGTGCGCTACCAAGCTGCGCTACATCCCGTGACATGAAGCGACTTATCTATAATATCACCTTGTCGGCAAAATTAACTTAAAATTACTTTAGCGATCGCCATCAACGTACAAGGGAACAGAGAAACGGTGACAGTCAAGCCACAATGGTTGCGGGTGAAAGCCCCACAATGGGAAAGAGTCGGGAACGTCAAAGGCATTCTCCGGGATTTAGGATTAAACACAGTTTGCGAAGAAGCCTCTTGTCCGAATATTGGCGAATGCTTTAACGCCGGAACTGCTACCTTTTTGATTATGGGGCCGGCTTGTACTCGCGCTTGTCCCTACTGCGATATTGACTTTGAGAAGAAGCCTCAAGCCCTCGATCCCACAGAACCGCCGCGCCTCGCTGAAGCCGTGCGCCGCCTCAACCTCAACCATGTGGTGATCACCTCCGTGAACCGCGATGATTTACCGGATGGGGGTGCGGCGCAGTTTGGGCGCTGTATTGCGGAAATTCGGGCGATTATGCCCCAAACCACTATTGAAGTCTTAATTCCCGATTTTTGTGGCAATTGGGAGGCGTTGGAACTGGTTTTGCAAGCCAAGCCGGAAGTTCTTAACCACAATACAGAAACGGTTCCCCGGCTGTATCGCCGCGTGCGTCCTCAAGGCAGCTACGATCGCAGTTTAGAGTTACTAGAGAAAACCCATCAACGCGCCCCTTGGCTGTATACCAAATCGGGGATTATGGTGGGATTGGGGGAAACCGACGAAGAAGTCCGCCAGGTAATGCAAGATTTGCGGCAAGTTCATTGCGATATTCTCACCATTGGGCAATACCTGCAACCCACGGCTAAACATTTGGGCGTTCAGGAATTTGTCACCCCCGAACAGTTTGAGGCTTGGCGCGAGTATGGCGAATCTCTCGGCTTTTTACAAGTGGTCTCTTCTCCGCTAACCCGCAGTTCTTACCACGCCGAACAGGTGCGAGAACTGATGGAAAAATATCCAAGAGTGGGTTAATGGGGGAGTTGATTGAACGATTTTAAGACGATTGCGATTGTAGGTGCAGGGGCTTGGGGACAGGCTTTGGCAAGGCTGGCGCGCGATCGCCATCATCAAGTTAAACTGTGGTCAAGACGCGGCATCTATCCCCTTGCAGAGGTGGTTGAACCCGCTGAAATTATCATTTCCGCCGTTTCGATGAAAGGCGTGCGTTCCGTCGCCCAACAAATTCAAGCCCTCTCCCTGTCCCCCCATACCATTTTTGTCACTGCCACTAAGGGACTCGATCCCGAAAAAGCGGAAACCCCCTCGCAAATTTGGCAAAGTTTCTTTCCCCGCCATCCAATCGTAGTTTTAGCGGGCCCTAACCTGTCTAAAGAGATTCAACAAGGCTTACCCTGCGCCACAACCGTCGCTAGCACTCATCTAGAAGCCGCAGAAACGGTTCAGCGCGTCTTGTCTTCCCCCCAGTTTCGCGTCTATACAAACGCTGACCCCTTGGGGGTGGAACTGGGTGGTACCTTAAAAAATGTATTGGCGATCGCGGCTGGGGCTTGTGATGGCTTGCAACTGGGAACCAACGCCAAAGCCGCCCTGCTGACGCGCGGTTTAACGGAAATGATCCGGATCGGCACCTATTGGGGGGCGCAAGCCGAAACCTTTTACGGACTCTCCGGTTTAGGCGATATGCTCGCCACCTGTAACAGTCCATTAAGCCGCAACTATCAATTAGGCTATCAATTGGCCCAGGGCAAGACACTTGATGAAATTCTTGCTAAGTTGGAAGGAACAGCAGAAGGAGCGAACACCGCAGGCGTTTTAATTCGGCTGGCAAGCGAGCAAAACATTCCCATCCCCATTTCTTATCAGGTGAATCGCTTGCTCCAGGGCGAAATTACCGCTCGCGAAGCCGTCACCGAACTAATGTTACGAGACATTAAACCAGAGTAATATCGCGGCGACCCTTCAGATTAAGCTGTGGTTCTGGCATGTCCAAGCCTCTCATTCCCCAAAAACACGGAGTTGAATCGTCTCACTGTCCCGATCGAGAAGCGGCTTTTCGGTATAAGCACATAAGGTTGAGTCAGAAAATGACCCGAAATCTACATGATTCGTGATGAAGATTAGAGGGGGATCTGACCGGGGTCACTTCTGGAAACCTGTCAAGTCTATATAGTTTGAATAGACTAGCCAAAAAACCTATCCCCACCAGATACGGAAGAAGGCGACCAGGGTGCTTGACAATTGAAGACTTCTACACAAGTTCCCAATCGCAATCAGCGAAACAGGGTTTGGAGTGAAGTTTATTCCGTGACTCGAACGAGACGTGCTTGGCACACCCTCGACCACTAGATTGGTATGCCGCTGAGTTACGAGGTTTCCTTAAGCGGAGTTTAGGTGCAGTTTCTGAAGTTTGGTTTGTGTAACAGAACTTTTCCCCTACTGCATTTGAGCGTCCACAATGGGAACCCTAACAATAGGCAACGCCGATCGAACCCTTTTGTTACCTGGAGCAGCTGAGACGATGATGACGCCAGTTACCTCTTTTTATCCCGATGCTGAATATGACGAGCAATCTGCATACCGTTATGCACTCTTAAGCACAGACGAATCCGAGCCAGTTGAAGCCGACTTTGCTGAACTCGAAATCGAGACAACCGAATCCTCCACCCTGCAAAAAGCACCCAGTCGCCGCACTACTGACTTAGTTCGCCTATATTTACAAGAAATTGGGCGAGTTCGCCTGCTAGGACGAGACGAAGAAGTCTCGGAAGCTCAAAAAGTTCAGCGTTATATGCGCTTACTTGAACTTCGGGAAGAGGCAGCAACCCGCGAAGGCGGTCCCATTTGCGAATATGTACGCTTAATGGAAGTCCGCGATCGCCTCACGGCCCAACTGGGTCATCGCCCAGCCTTAGAACGGTGGGCAGAAACGGCCGCAATTACAGTTGCCGATTTGAAACCCAGCCTAGCCGCAGGTAAGCGCCATTGGGCAGAACTGGCTAAACTCAGCCTTGAAGAACTCGAAGCCATTCAAGCAGAAGGGATTCACTCCAAAGATCGCATGATCAAAGCGAACCTGCGCTTGGTCGTCTCGGTTGCTAAAAAATACCAAAATCGCGGTTTAGAATTGCTCGACCTGGTTCAAGAAGGAACCTTGGGTTTAGAAAGAGCCGTTGAGAAGTTTGACCCCACCAAAGGCTATCGGTTCAGCACCTACGCTTACTGGTGGATTCGCCAAGGGATTACCAGAGCGATCGCCACCCAAAGCCGGACGATCCGCCTCCCCGTCCACATCACTGAAAAACTCAACAAAATTAAGAAGGCGCAACGCAAGATTGCCCAAGAAAAGGGCCGCACCCCTACCATCGAGGACATCGCAGTTGAACTTGAAATGACCCCTCCCCAAGTCCGGGAAGTGTTACTGAGAGTTCCCCGTTCTGTCTCGTTAGAAACCAAGGTCGGTAAAGAAAAAGATACCGAACTTGGCGAACTCTTAGAAACAGACAGCATCTCTCCGGAAGAATCGCTGATGCGCGAATCGCTACAACGCGACTTGCAACAACTGCTGGCCGACCTCACCAGCCGCGAACGCGATGTCATTCAAATGCGCTTCGGTTTAGGCGATGGCCATCCCTACTCCCTAGCAGAAATTGGTCGGGCGCTGGATCTCTCTCGCGAACGCGTCCGCCAAATTGAGGCTAAAGCGTTGCAAAAACTCCGCCAGCCCAAACGCCGCAACCGGATTCGCGACTATTTGGAATCTCTAAGCTAAAACTCTCCATCGACTGATGCAAATAGGCACTGGCGTTTACCAGTGCTTTTTTTGTGGCTAGCAGGACGGGGGAAGAAGGGGGGTTGGGAATTGGGAGTTTTCCCCACATGGGATGGAACCAGTTAGAACTGACTCAACCCAATTGTCCGCTTTGGCAGCAGTTACCCCAAAACCCTTGGGTATATTTCGTTCATTCCTTCTATGTCAGTCCCACAGATCCCAGCAT
>NZ_MJGC01000005.1 GCF_001746915.1 Desertifilum tharense IPPAS B-1220 | reverse complement strand
AGATAGATGCTCTAACTGGTGATATCGCATAGCTGCTTTGGGCTTCGTTTTAGTCAAAGTCTACCTGACTTTACCTCGTTGCCATCGTGAACTGTCACATCATTTTGTTATTCATGCAGGAAGTCTACTCTTTTCCCCCAACCCCCAACTCCTAACTCCCAACTCCCTTCTTTCCAGATAACTTTGCACTGACTTCACATCCTCTTTGTTAGATTCCCAAACCTAGCAGGGCATAATAAGTCAACAGAGCGATGCTAATGCGCTGAAGTCAGTTTATGGGTTGGTTTGGGAAGACCGAAATATAACCGATTCATTTGCTAGTGCGCTAATCAGGTGCATGACTTAAGCGTGAAAGTAGAGCAGAGTGCGGCAAAGAAAGTGCTGTGGCGCGGTTCTTGACGCGAAGCCGCGTGCTGAGTAAAAGTCAGCAGCACGATCCTCGCTCTCATTCACTTCCGAAACCAGAGAACGCCAAATGAGTGTAAAGCAACCTCGACGCATCTTTATCGGTGATGTTCACGGCCATTATGATGGGCTGATGCACTTACTTGATGCGATCGCCCCTGGTACAAGCGATCGCGTTTATTTCTTGGGGGATTTAATCGATCGGGGACCGCAAAGCTCAAATGTTGTGAATTTTGTGCAAAATAGTTCCTATCAATGTATCCGGGGAAATCACGAACAACTCTTAATTGACGCCTTTCCGGATGGCAAACTTCACAGTCCGGCTTTACAGGCTTGGCTGTATAGTGGAGGTCAAAGTACGGTCTCTAGCTACCAAGACATGCGGGAGTTGATGGAGCATGTATATTGGGCGCAAAGTTTACCTACCTATCTAGATTTGGGAGATGTTTGGTTAGTTCATGCGGGGGTACATCCGGGTTTACCCATTGACGAACAAACCCCAGAGGAACTTTGTTGGATTCGCGATCTGTTCCACGGTATGGAACAACCCTATTTTGCCGATAAGTTAATTATTACCGGACATACTATTACCTTTACGCTGCCGGGAGTAGAACCTGGGAAGATTGCGAGAGGGCGCGGTTGGATGGATATTGATACGGGAGCCTATCATCGTAAAAGTGGCTGGCTGACGGCGCTGGATCTGACTCACGAGTTGGTTTATCAAGTGAATGTTTTTGAAGGGGGATGTCGGGTGATGTCTCTGGCAGATGCGACAATGGAGGTCGATCCGAGGAAGGTGAGCGATCGCCATCAGTTGTTAAGCCGTTAATTAGATTAACTGTGAGGATTGTACAAGACTCGCTCCACAGGTGTCGTTGAAACTTTCGATAGCTGTGGGATGACTCATGGGGCATATCTGACTATAGTCTGAGAAAAATCGGACAGGGTTTGCGATGTCTCAGAATCAGCAGCGAGTGATTGAACGCTTAGGAATCGATTTGGATCGGTTATGGATAGATTTAGATCGAGAATCTCCGTTTTTGAACGAACAAGATCGAGAGATTGTTTGTCTATCTTTGCTGGGTTATGTTCCTCAACAGATTGCTCAGGAATTTGAATGTCGGGGGCATAAAGTTAGAGATAGACTGAGCAATGTTATCTATCCTAAATTTGTGGCTTTGATGCAGGACGATCCAGAACAAAAAGCCGGGAATTGGACAAGAATTCTCAATTTTTTGCTTCATCCCGAACGAGGCTATAAGCTATCTCCTGCACCGCAACTGAATAGCGATAACTTTCAAGCCAGTTTGGGCAGTCAAATCTTTCTTTATCCCAGCGATCGCACGATTGTTCAGGCTCAAGTAACCGCCACGCAATTTTATCAGCAGGGACGATATTATCAAGCTTTATTATGCTTCCTTAAGGCTTGGGAACTGGAAAAGCAATATGACAATCGGGGAAATCCAGAAACGCTGATTTATCTGAACAATTGCTTATTGGAATCTGAGAGAAAGCGATTAGAAGAACGACAAATAAAAGTCTACACGCTAGCAGTTGTTGTCCCATTTTATCATAATTCCGGACAAGTTGCTGCTGAAATTCTTCGGGGAATTGCTCAATTTCAGTTACAAATCAATAGTTCTAGTTTGGAATTGAATTATCTTCAGAAAAACAAGTTACTCGCGCCTTTGTTGTCTCCCAATTGCCTCTCGCTACTGAGTTCTAAAAGTCAAATTGCTTTTAGGATTTTAATTGTTAACGATCCCAACCATCTCTACGATCCTTATAATCAAACGGCTGAAAAATTAGCAGCCTTGGCAGACTCTATTCACTTAAGTGCTATCTTAGGTCATTATTCCAGCGAGATGACGCAGAAAGCTTTAAGTTTTTATGCTAAAAAGGGATTGCTTTTAATCAATGGTAGCAGTACCTCAGATGAATTATCAGAACTTCCCCTGCGCGAACAACTATCCTTTTTTCGCTTAACCACACCCGATGCGATCGCGGCTGAAAGGTTGATGGAGTATATCCAGAAGCAAGCATCCGGACAAGAGCGATTGAGGGTTGGAATTATCTATAATAAAAATAGCCTTTATAGTACCTCGTATCGCCATGCGATTTGGCGATATTTACAACGAAATTCGTCAAATATTCAGATTTTAGCGGAGTGCGATCGCTTGAGTGGTAGCTACTATCAAATCCAAGACTATCTCGATACTTTGAGACAGGAAAAAGCCAATGTGATTATCGTGATTCCCGATGGTGGGATAGAACCGCGATCGCTGCATAACGTTGCCTTAATTAGCCGTTTGAATTGGACAGATTGCCTAATTGCGGGTTCGGCAACATTTTATCACGACAATATTCTGCAATGGTTGCACGAACAAAGCCGATTTTACTCAAATCCTACCCTAATGAATCAGATTATTGCTTGCGTTCCCTGGCATTGGCAGAGTCAAAAACAGAATGATTGTAATGTCAATTCTATCGCGCAACAGTTTTGTCAACTGGGAACCGAACTCTGGGGAGAAGAAAGCTTAACTTGGCGTTCTGCAACTGCGTTTGATTCTCTATTAATGGTTTGGAAAGGTTTAGAAAATCATCATTGTTTGCACAAGGAACCCTTAGATCGTCTAACCTTATTAGAAGCCCTAGATCGCTATTATAAAAGACAAGGCTCGTCCATTCGAGGCGTTACAGGAAACATTCAATTTTCTCCCAATGGCGATCGCACTCACCCCCCTTCAGAAATTGTAGGAACCCAGTACGACGAACGCCATAAGCGATGGAAATGGGTATGCCTGCCATTTTAACAGCGTTCCTCAACTGTCGTTCAAACATCCACAGCCATCGTAGAAAATTCCCCCATCCTCCCATTAGGCTGCATGAAGGAGCGTTATCACAAGTCCATCATGCAAAATCAAACCCATCTCAACGGACAATGGCAATTTTGGATCGATCGCGGGGGTACCTTTACCGATATTGTCGCGCAACATCCCAATGGTGACATTATCGTTCGCAAACTCCTATCCGAAAATCCAGAACGCTACACCGATGCGCCAATTCAAGGAATACGCGAAATTTTAGAACTAGCGGAAGGCGAACCCATTCCCGCAGAACAAATTGCGGTTGTTAAAATGGGAACCACGATCGCAACCAACGCCTTACTTGAACGAAAAGGCGATCGCACTTTATTATTGATCACCCAAGGCTTCCGGGATGCGCTGCGGATCGGCTACCAAAACCGTCCGCAAATTTTCGCCTCTGAAATTGTCTTACCCGAAATGCTGTACGAACGGACGATAGAAGTCAAAGAACGCCATAGCGCCACAGGTGAAGTCTTAGTTCCCCTAGAAATTCCCGTTCAACAACTCCAAGATGCCTATGATAGCGGCATTCGAGCCTGCGCGATCGCCCTTTTGCATGGCTATCGCTATTCCGAACACGAACAACAACTGGCGGAAGTCGTTCGGGAAATTGGGTTTACTCAAATTTCCCTTTCCCACGAAGTCAGTCCGTTAATGAAACTGGTGAGTCGGGGAGATACTACCGTTGTGGATGCGTATCTGTCTCCCATTTTGCGGCGTTATGTAGCGCGAGTTGCGAACGCCTTGGGGAATGCTACCACCAGTCCCCGGTTAATGTTCATGCAGTCCAACGGAGGACTGACTGAAGCCAAGCGATTTCAAGGCAAAGATAGCATACTCTCAGGTCCAGCCGGAGGAATTGTTGGCGCGGTGAAGACAAGCGCGATGGCGGGTTTTGAGAAAATTATTGGCTTTGATATGGGGGGAACTTCCACCGATGTTTCCCACTATAACGGCGAGTACGAACGCACCTTTGAAACCGAAGTCGCCGGGGTGCGGTTGCGATCGCCAATGATGGCCATTCATACTGTAGCGGCTGGGGGTGGCTCCATTCTCCAGTTTGACGGATCTCGCTACCGCGTGGGGCCCGCCTCCGCAGGGGCCGATCCGGGACCGGCTTGTTACCGTCGCGGCGGCCCGTTAACTGTGACAGACTGTAATGTAAGGGTGGGTAAACTCCAACCCGACTTTTTCCCCAAGGTGTTTGGAACGGTTGGAAATTTACCCCTTGATGGGGATATTGTCCGAGAAAAGTTCGCGCAGCTAGCCGCAGAAATTGGCGATGGACGTACCCCGGAACAGGTTGCGGATGGCTTTTTGGCGATCGCGATCGATAAAATGGCAAATGCGATTAAAAAGATCTCCATCCAGCGCGGCTATGATGTCACAGAATACACCCTTTGCTGCTTTGGCGGGGCGGGAGGACAACACGCCTGTTTAATAGCAGAAGCCTTGGGAATTCAGCAAATTTTCATCCATCCCTACGCCGGGGTACTTTCCGCCTATGGTATCGGGTTAGCGGATGTGCGATCGCTCCATCAACAGGCCGTTGAAGTCCAGCTTACCCCAGACACCATCCCCCAATTACAGCAAATTCTAGACCGACTCGCCGCAGACGCCCAAGCCGAAATTCAACAACAAGGGGTGGAACCAGCGCGGATAGAGGTTTTGCAAAAAGCACATTTACGCTACCAAGGAACAGACTCAGCGTTAATGGTTGACTTTACCCACCCCCAACAGATGCGCCGCGCCTTTGAGGAACTTTACCAGCAACGCTACGGTTTCACCTTCCCCAATAAAGCCTTAATAGTAGAAGCCGTTTCTACTGAAGGAATTGGTCGCGCTACCGCCGTCACAGAACCCAAACCCCCACAAAACGGGACTTCTACCCCAGTCGCCACCGTTCAAATTTACACCAAAGGCGACTGGCACAAAACCCCCATCTATCTCAGAAAAGACTTAAAACCCGGTGACAAAATTACAGGCGCAGCCTTAATTATCGAAGCAACCGGAACCAACGTCATCGAACCCGGTTGGGAAGCCGAGTTAACCGCCGATAACTATCTGGTTTTGCGAGTCACTCACTCTCTAAGTGCTGAGTGTAAAGTGCTGAGTGCTTCTCTAAGTGCTGAGTGTAAAGTGCTGAGTGCTTCTCCAAGTGCTGAGTGTAAAGTGCTGAGTGCTGAGTGGGAAGAGAGTGTTGAGTCTCAACAGAGTGCTGAGTCTGAAGTTTCCCCCCATCCCCCCATCCCCCCATCCCCCCATCCTCTGACCCCCAACTCCCAACTCCCAACTCCCAACCCCCTTCTTCCCCCCCATCCTCTGACCCCCAACTCCCAACTCCCAACTCCCA
>NZ_MJGC01000004.1 GCF_001746915.1 Desertifilum tharense IPPAS B-1220 | reverse complement strand
TGCGGCTTAGCCCAGTCGTTTACTCGGCTCAAGTGGCTATTTGAGTGGTTTGTGCAAAACACAACCTTTGATTTCCCCAAACTTTACATGTACGGAGAGTTTTCAGTAATCAAATAGGATTCCTATATCGCTGGATTGCATCTACAATAAATCGTCTCAAAGCAGCACTGAGGATATCTTGGCAGTTTCAAGCTTCAACCTCAATTTTATCGCGATCGGCACTCCCCTGAGAGGGGTTGTTGCATTCAAGCGACCTAGCGCAAACTTGCTCATCCAGCCCAAGATGCATATTTTTGTCTTTTTGACAACAAAATTTTGCAAATTGATAAAATAGAGTGAGAGTAGATCCGCTCTTTTGAAAATTGAGGTTGCCACGATGGGTCTTGCTAGGGGGATTGAAATTCGTTACCTGGAGTCAATACGTGGGGGAATGTCTGAGTTTTACACGCCGCAGTCGAGTCACGAAACGATGTTGGTGCAGATTCCGCCCCAGACAATTGACGACTTGTTTGTGCATCGCCGTCAAACCGATCAGCTTTTGGTGGTACGGGGGAGTTTTGTGTTGGTGGTGCTGCACAACCGCCAATATCAGTATGTGCCTTTAAGCGATCGCCATCCTGTGGTTGTCACGATTCCGCCCTTTGTGCCCCACGGGGCCATTAACCTCAGCAACGAACCCTGCGTGCTGGTGAATGCAGTGCTGCGCCAGGGCGAACCCCACCCTAAAGATTATCAACCGATGCGATCGCCCTTTCCCTATGACCTATCCGTAGCGCGATCGCTCCTTGCAGATTCCCTACCCGCCTCTGCTTAACCTTGAGTGCGTTCCTTGGGAACAGGAATCGCATCTAAATTGGGTAACTCTACCAACTCCTCTTCTTTTTCTTCTTGAGGAATCGTTAGCGGTAACATCAGCGGTTGCGGTTCTTCCTCTAACATGCAACTCGCGAACGGCAGAATTCGGTCTAAATCTTCTTGAGGTCGCGGAATCACGTACACGGCGTTAACCTCGGCCCCAATCCGCGTCACTTCAGCCATCCCCGCTTCCACAGCCACCACCACATCGGCCACCGGGCCGCGAATAATGGCAGTACACAAACCATCGCCAATGGTTTCAAAGGCGGTTAATTCCACATCCGCAGATTTCAACATCGCATCGGCGGCGGCCACCATTGGCGGAAAGCCTCGCGTTTCAATTAAACCGATGGAGTGCTGGCTAACGCGACCGTCGCGATGGGCATTCATTTCTCTAGCCAGATGACTTCCTAGGGGAAAAATCACCTCCATATTCGGTAGGGGTCGGGGAATCACCGTGGAGGACACTAACTGACCCGGCCCGAACTCTAACGCATTCTGGGCCCCGGCGTCCACCGCGATGCGAATATCTGCAATTCGGCCGCGAGCGATCGCCGTACAATGACCCCCCCCAATTTTTTCGATTCCAACCAATACCACTCCGGCTGACTTAATCATGGTGTCAGCAACGCCAATAATTGCCGGAAAGCTACGGGTAGAAACCATACCCAAAGCACTGCCACTGAGACTATTTTCTAGTCTATTCATTTGATCTGTAAAAAAAAGACAAGCCCGTTGGATAGCATTATGCTACCCCTTTCCATCTTGAACCAAAATTAAAGGATTGGGACTGCGATCGCGCTCAAGATTAGGACGATCGAAGCGTGCAAGCTCCAGCATTTGGCGATCGCTGTTTTGCCAGCACCCTTCTGGATAGTGCTGAGTCAAGCTATACAGTAACTATCAACGACTCAGCACTCTTATGCCCAGATCCGGTGAGGAGATTTAATTATCCTTGTTGTTCGGGCGGAGGATTGAGTGGAGCATTCAACGCTTGGCTGTGAGGAAACAACGTTCCCCGCAGTCGATTGAGATGTTCTTGTCCGTAAACAACGGATGAGTTTGAGTTGGTTTGGGGAGATGGCGGCGCGGGTTCCGGTGCGGCGGTCGAGTTTTCTGAGACAGGAGCAACGTAAGTATTGAGATGAGCCGGAGAAAAAGGCTTATTCGCCACTGCATTGCGCGCGATCGCGGCATCAATTGAAGATTGCATGACGGAGTTATTCACGCTCGCCTTGGGTTCCTCCGGGGGAGGAGGTAACTGAGCCACTTCTGACTCAGCCGCAATCGCCGCAACCGTTTCTCGGCGTTCCTCAACGCCCGGTCGCCCATCAAGAACAATTTGTCGAGAGCGATCGCCCAACACTGACCCAGAGGCGATCGCCTCCGAGGGCTGTACATCTGCATTAAACAACGTGGTAATTGACCCCACGCAAGCATTTGCACCAATTGTCACTTGACCAATGGCCAGGACACCGGCCCCTAAAATTGCGCCCGCTTCCAGGACAATATCGCCCCCATGCGCGTGCAAAATAGAACCCATCCCAATACAAACCCCCGCCGAAATGACGATCCGACACTCTGGATCGGCTTGGAGTAAGACTCCAGATGCAATAGATGCACTGGGATCGATACTCACATCGCCACTTACGCAAGATTGAACGGTGCTAACGGGTTGTAGTGGCGGGAAAAACATGGAAGTAAAACCTCTATTCTTAGCGCAGGGAATTGCCAATCTTGTTTTACAGAACAAGCACCGAGAAATGCTCGCTCGTCTCCGAACGCACCTGGCTGTGGATGGCATCCATTGCTAGGGGGTCAGAGTGCCAGACATTTTAGGCAATTCCCTTTCAGCTTTACGGTCGCTGAATGATTGTTTCCAGAACGCGACGCTTGGCTTTAGGGTCAATACCGATCAAGCGCACGTATTCGCCACTATGGTTGATCATGCATTCTTCTAAGGCTCTGACGACTTCAGATTCGCGCTGAGAGTCAATGGGAGCGCAGCTATACCACGAGCCAGTACGGAAACGACGCTTATCTGCGTGTTCCGTGCCAATCTTGTAACCTTGAGCGAGCAAGGAGCGGACTTTATCAATATCCTCGCGGCTGAGGCTGGTGCTGTCGCCGCTGGAGTAGTTGTCCGAACTGCTGCTGCTAGCGTTAGACTTCGGCCAGCTACTCGCAGGGGCGCTTGCGGAACTACTCGTGCTGACGCGACCATCCGGACGCTGAATCACTTCTTCGGATACGCGACGCTTGGCTTTCGGATCGATGGCAATTAAGCGCACGTATTTGCCTTGTTGTTCGTTCAGAACGGCTTCTATCGTGGCGATCGCTTCTGAGGCATTTTTGGTTTGCACCGAGGGGCCGCTTTGCCAAGAAGAGGTACGGAAGCGACGCTGGTCGGCGTACTCGACTCCTACTTTATAGCCTTGAGAAACAATTTGCCGGATTTGGTCGGCCAGATCGCCATTGCCGCCATTCCCGTTATTGTTGCTGTAGCTAGCGGGGGTATAGCTATTGGAACGGCTAGGGGCCGAATAATTGGAGGACGACGAGTTCTGGTTGCGATCGCCCGGTCGTTGAATTAAGGTTTCTAACACGCGGCGCTTGGCTTTGGGGTCAATGCCAATTAAGCGCACGTATTCGCCTTGATGCTCGTTGAGACACCCTTCTAAAGCCGCCACGGCTTCGGAAACTTGGCGGGTATCGATGGGCGAGCAAACCTTCCACGATCCCGTGCGGAAACGGCGCTGATCGGCATGTTCGGTGCCAATCTTGTAGCCTTGCGCCAAGAGCTGGCGAACCTGCTCGACGGTTTCTGAACTTAAACGCGTATTCACTCTTTCTTCCCTGCTATGACCATTCTGCGAACTTTTGACAATATTGTTACGAGCTGGCGCGGGGCAGCTCGCATCCTCTAAAGCGCGAGATTCCGGACGCATTGCCTCATTAGCACCCACAACATGATTGGCAAATTGACGATCGACTTCTTTAACGTCGGGAAGTCGGTCAGCTTGCTGTTGGGTGGTAATGACGGCTCCACTCGGAACGTATTTTCCGGGGGGAATTTCCACATCTTGGATCAGGGCGTGCATCATGACGATACAGCCTTCTCCCACCCTGGCATTAAAAACGGTTGAGCGAAAACCAATAAAAGTGCGATCGCCAATATAAGCCGGCCCGTGAACCAGCACCATATGGGTGATGGAAACCTGTTTGCCAATCCAAACAGAATATTCCCGATTGTCATCCCCAATGACCCGACCGCGATCGAGTCCGTGAATTACAACCCCTTCTTGAATATGGGTATCTTTACCAATGTAAAAAGGACTTCCTTCGTCAGCTCGAATAGAAGTCCCTGGGGAAATCAAGACGTTGGGACCAACGCGAACGTCCCCAATTAAATTGGCGAAAGAATGAACGTAAGCTGTTTCATCAATGGTTGGCTCGGCCAGGCTTTTTGACCAAGGGGTAGGTGGAGCCGCTAGGCCTCGAACTACCATGAGTTGAATTCCTCCTATGGGTGTCATTTGTCGGGTGTCAGTTGTCGGCTGTTCAATTGGCGTTGAGGATGCGACCCAAAGTCATTGCATCCTAGGACTGCTTGAAGTCACAGAACTGATGGAGTATCGCTTGGACTGACAACTGACAACTGACGCATGACCTAAGTGCGGTACTGATCTTTTTTGCTGTAGAGCAACTGATTGTCAACACTGACAGTATCAATAATCCCGACGACCATCGCGTCAATGGGACGATGTTCGCTACCAGAGACTTGACGGGCAGCACTACCCCGGCTGACTAAAACCCATTCATCTAGGCCTGCACCAACGCTGGTATCTGCTGCCACTTCATATTTGGGTAATAACTGCCCAGTTTCATCGACAAACTGTAGCAGGAGTAGCTTTGCCCCTCTGAGAGTCGGATCTTTTTGGGTACTAACAACTGTGCCGCGAACTTTGGCAATCTGCATCGATCGGGCTTACGGGCGGTTATAAGAAGCGGGACGAATGGCATTCGCACCTTCAGCAAATTGCTGCACGTCTTCGGTGTAGCGAATCGGCAGAACGTACTCCAGGTTTTCGTGGGGACGAGCGATGATGTGGGTGGACATGACTTGACCGCCGTTGACGCGCTTGACCGACTCAACACCGGCTGCAACGGATGCTTGAACTTCGGATACGTCGCCACGCACGATTACAGTCACGCGACCGCTACCAATTTTTTCGTAGCCAACTAGGGTGACGCGAGCGGCTTTCACCATTGCGTCTGCTGCTTCTACAACGGCGGGGAATCCGAGGGTTTCAACCATTCCAACTGCAATAGACATTGTGTGACTCCTTAAATAATGTCAATACTCAGGGTTTTCTTAATCAAAACGAACCTTCAACACTCGCAGGTTAAATGGGTTTCGTTAGTAGGTTCGGAACTGATCGACCGCCTCAGTGTAGCGAATCGGGAGAACGTATTCCAGGTTTTCGTGGGGGCGAGCGATGATGTGTGTAGAGACGACTTCACCACCATTAACGCGTTTGGCGGATTCCACGCCGGCCGCGATGGAAGCCTGGACTTCTGAAACATCTCCTCGAACAATCACAGTGACGCGGGCGCTGCCGATTTTCTCGTAGCCAACGAGCGTGACACGAGCGGCTTTCACCATTGCGTCTGCTGCTTCTACGACAGCAGGAAAGCCTCGTGTTTCTATCATTCCAACGGCGATTGGCATTGTTAATCTCCTGAGTAGAAAGAGCGTAAATTCTTCAACAAACCCCGGCTTGGGCGTCTTTGATGACGAGGACACCCAATTCTTAATGCTTTAGAAAAAGCTGATTGTTGCTTCCATGTTTAAGGATATGGGAAGCATGACTCTCCTGGCAATATAATTCATTATCATATCATTTAATTTACTCAAGTTGTTTGCTTCAAGACTCACCCCCTCAAATGTACTCTTTTGGCA
>NZ_MJGC01000003.1 GCF_001746915.1 Desertifilum tharense IPPAS B-1220 | reverse complement strand
AAGAAGGGAGTTGGGAATTGGGAGTTAGGGGTTGGGGAAGAAAGATGGGGGATAAAAGTAAATCGGCTATTGGTCTAGATACTTATTGAGAACTCAGCACTTTCTTCCCACTCAGCACTCAGCACTCTCTTCCCACTCAGTACTCTCTTCCCCACTCAGCACTCAGCACTTTACACTCAGCACTCTTTCCCCCACTCGGCACTCAGCACTTTACACTCAGCACTCTTTCCCCCACTCAGCACTCAGCACTTTACACTCAGCACTCTTTCCCCCACTCAGCACTCAGCACTTTACACTCAGCACTCTCTCCCCCACTCAGCACTCAGCACTTTACACTCAGCACTAGATTAGAGTTTGGCTTCTAACAACTTGAGCAACTCTGTATTGACGCCAGACTCGCGGGTGAGGGAAATCTTACCCGTGCGGGCAATTTCGCGAATACCAAACCGTTGCAGGACTTGAACGATCGCCACCATCTTTCCAGGATCGCCCACGACTTCCAAGGTTAAAGACTCTTCAGAGACATCAACCACTCGCGCGCGAAAGATTTGAGCAAACTCAATAATTTCTGAACGGGTGGCGCTGGTAGCGTTCACCTTGAGGAGCATTAATTCGCGCTCTACACAAGGGGTTTCTGTGACATCTTGAACTTTGAGAACGTTGATTAGCTTGTAGAGTTGCTTGGTGATTTGTTCGATCACTCGGTCGTCACCTGTCACGACCATCGTAATCCGAGAGATACCCAGTTGTTCAGCCGGCCCTACCGCCAAGCTCTCAATATTAAAGCCGCGACGGGCAAATAAACCTGCGATCCGAGTTAAAACCCCGGCCTCATCTTCTACCAAAACAGAGAGCGTGTGTTTCATCGTCGCCATATTGCTGACAGCCAGCATCCCTTTTTCGTCTAAACCTCTATTTTACTGCGTTTATGGGGAAATCTAAAATAGCGATCGCCCCTGGAGTTGATTTTTTTTAACATTTGCCCAGAACTTCGCCAAGATACGAATTCTGTCTTAAGGATATTGGGTTCAAGCCGTAATATCCCTTACTCTAGAGGCGTTCAATTTTCAACTTGGAGTCTAAGTTATGGGTTGGTTACAAAGATTGTTTGGCGTCAATAAGCCGAATAAAGCCGCAGCCTCTCCCGCAGCCACACCGGCGGCGGCTCCCGCTCAAGCAGGCGCTCAACCCGTTCCGCCCGAACGCGTCGGCTTAAATGGCGAGTACGATCAAAGTGGTCTGGCAAAACGCGTAGCCCTTGCGTTTGACGAAGATCCGCAGTTAGATGATATTGATACCCTCTATGTTGCCCAAACGGGAACCACCGTTGTCCTCAAGGGCAAAGTCCCCAGTCAAGATATTTTGACCAAGATGGTGACAGTCGCTCGCGGGGTCAATGGAGCAACCGCCGTTGACACTTCCCAAGTGAGTGTTGGCTAAGGCCGCCAGGATAAGAAAATCGTTTTTTTATCGAGGGAAGCTCCCGGCAAGTGGCTTAGGGAGTTTTCCTGTTCTGAGTTCATCGGGTGAAGGATTGCGAAAATAAATTAAAGCTCCTACACCAAAGTCAGGGAGACTCAGTACAATGTCAGAATACGCAGACTGCGATCGCCCCTCTTATCTTTTGCTTGGGAACAGTATTCCAGTTTGCAGTCTAGCGCAGTAAAAAGCGAAATGAGAGGGATTTCCACCATCCACTGTTTCTCAACATAGAATTATCCAATGCCTGTGATCGAAAAGAAAAAAACTCGCGACTTACCTCAAATCAACGAGCGCATTCGTTTCCCCAAAATTCGAGTCATTGATACTGATGGCGCTCAACTCGGCGTCATTACCCCTAAAGAAGCCTTGCAAATTGCCGAGCAAAAAGAACTAGATCTCGTTTTAGTCAGCGACAAAGCCGATCCACCCGTTTGTCGGATCATGGACTACGGCAAGTACAAGTTTGAACAAGAGAAAAAAGCCAGAGAAGCCAAGAAAAAGCAGCATACGGCTGACGTTAAGGAAGTCAAAATGCGCTACAAAATCGAAGATCATGATTACAACGTGCGCGTGAACCAAGCTCAACGCTTCCTCAAATCAGGAGATAAAGTCAAAGCCACGATTACCTTTCGCGGTCGCGAGATCCAGCATACCGATTTAGCAGAAGATTTGCTCAAACGCATGGCCAACGATTTGCAGGAGGTTGCCGAAGTTCAGCAGGCACCGAAGAAAGAAGGCCGTAATATGATGATGTTACTCTCCCCGAAAAAGTAGTGATGAACGATGGGTGTTGAGTAACAATATCGCTGTAAAGTCAAAACTCGACACTCCAACTTCAAAACGCTCAACTATGGAACTGAATCATCAGGGGCGGAGTTTAAGCAAGTGGGTACGGGGATTATTGCAATGGGTTAATCTCCGTCCCGAAGAAAGCGAACGCACCCTATTGATGTTGGCTTTCTACACCGTCACCTGCATCGGTTTAACCTGGGCAGAAGCTTGCACTGTGGCTCTGTTCCTTGAAGAGTACGGGGCAAACGCTCTGCCTTGGATCTATGTCGCGAGTGCAGTCATTGGCTCATGCCTGGGATTTTTATACTCTTGGCTGCAACGCATCTTACCCCTAAGACGAGTCATTGTGGGAATTGCCCTCTTACTGGCAGTTCCCTTATTTCTGTTACGCTTTGGCTTAGAAATTCCCCTGCTAGCGATGGCGATTGTCTTCCTGTTGAGACTGTGGGTAGAAGCCATTTACGTCCTCAACGAACTCAACACCACCATCGCCGCCAATCAACTGTTTACCATCCGAGAAATTAAACGGACGTATCCCCTGATTAGTAGCGGGGTACTGGTTGCCGATATTATCAGCGGATTTTCCCTACCGCTGCTCCTAGCGGTTGTCGGTCTCAGGAACGCGATCGTGTTTGCTAGCATCATGATGGCATTGGGAGCCGGTATTCTATTTTATCTGTGTCAGAACTACGAACAATCCTTTCCCGATGCACCGCAGCGCCTGTCCGAGGAGACGCACCCCGACTATACCAACCGCCGCTTCGCCGGGCCGCTAAAGCAATATATTTTTCCGCTCATTGCTTTCTTTGTGATTGCCCAAGCCCTCTTACAAGTCATTGAATTTCAGTTTTTCGGTCAGCTTGAAACGCGACTCAGTAGCGAACAAATTGCTGGATTTTTGGGGCTGTTTAATGGGATTTTGGGGATCTTTGAAGTTTCCACGCAATGGTTTGTCTCCTCGCGGGTGATTGAGCGGATTGGCATTTTTACGGCCGCCTCCCTCTTACCGGGACTGGTGGGGATTTTAGGCTTATTTTCCCTCACGCAGATTGTTGAACCCTTTAAAGGTTTAATTGCACTTAAATTCCTCGACGAACTCCTGCGCTATACCTTTGTCTTAGGAGTAGGGCCGGGTTTATTTCAACCGATTCCCGACAATATCCGCAACCGCGTGCAGTCCATTCGCGGGATTGCAGAGCCGATTTCGATTGGGGGAGCGGGTTTAGCGCTGTTGACAACCATTTGGGTGTGTCGCTGGGCTAATCTGGAGGACTTGCTCGACCAAATTTTCTTAATTGAGGGAGTTTTATTAGCGCTAGCTTGGTTGCTGGCGATTTACTATCTGCGCCAGGGCTATGTGGACTTGCTTGTCACCAGCGCCGAACGCGGACGCCTGAGCATTTCGGATGTGGACTTGCGGAAGTTTAAGCAGGCGGTCGCCGAAACGCTAGAGAAACCGGGTCGAGAGGACGATAAACGGGCTTGTATTGAGTTGTTGCACCAAATCGATCCCAAAAATGTTAATGATGTGCTGGTGCCGCTGCTGCCGACGTTGAGTCCGGCGTTGCAACGCCAAAGTTTAGAGGTGTTGCTCGACCATCCCAAGCCGGAAGATTTGCCGCAGATTCGCTTGTTAACCGAGCAGTCTCTCGCGCCGGAAGTGTTGGCGATCGCCCTGCGCTATATTTGGTTAACCGAACCCGAACCGGACATTCGCCAATTGCGCCCCTATCTGCAACCGCAAGTCGATCCAGTGGTGCGGGGGGCGGCGGCGGCGTTGATGTTGCGTCGCGGTTCCACTCACCAGGTCGCAGAAGCCACCAATACCTTACGGCGGATGCTCAAAAGCGAGCAAGAACGCGAACGGGTGATGGGCTGTCGCGCCTTGGGGGATGCTTTGAGGATGCAAGCGTTGCGGGTTTATATTCAGGATTTGTTGCAAGATGAGTCCTTGCGGGTGCGCTGCGCCTTGCTAGAAGCGATCGCTGCCACGAAGTTAGAAGAATATTATCCGTCTCTGTTGCGCGGGTTAACCTATCCCTCAACGCGAGAAGCCGCTATGCGGGCCTTGGTACGCCTTGAAGATGACGCCATTCCGCTATTGCTGAAATTAGCGGAAGATATTCACAAACCCGATTTAGTACGCATGTATGCCTGGAGTGCCATCGGTCAAATTGGCACCCCCGAAGCTCTCGATCGTCTGTGCAACCGCATTTATGGCAGTTGGGGCAGAACTCGACTCAATATCTTGCAAGTGTTACTGAAAGTCCCGGATGAAAAGGGGATTGAGCGCGTGCAAGACCGTTTGGGACGTTCGGGGATTGAATGTCTGGTGGATCAGGAATTGATGTTTATTGGGCAGATTTATAGCGCCTTAATTGACTTGCGCGCAGAGAAAGTGCCCGGTCGAGAGGGGGATTTGTTGCGGCGATCGCTCTTGAACTTACAAGAAGATGCAGTCGAACGCTCTTTTGCTTTAATGAAATTCCTCTATCCCATTAATAGCATTCAAGCCGCCGCCTTTAACTTGCAGTCTTCCTCCTTAGCGAACGTGGCACGAGGTTTGGAAATTCTGGACAATACCCTCGATCTGCCCAGCAAGCGTACCCTCCTGCTGATTTTGGATCGCTGCGGGGATGATGAAAAACTAGCAGCCCTGTCGAATTTTGTCACCTACGAGCCACTCATGCCTAGCGATCGCCTGCGGTATCTTTTAGAATTGCGTCACTTTTTATCAGACTGGCCCTTAGCGTGTTGTTTCCACCTAGCAAGAGTCGCGCGTTGGGGTTTAACGGCCGAACAAACCCTCGCTTGTTTGCGCCATCCTACCGGGTTTGTCCGAGAAGCGGTTTTAGCCTATCTGAAAATAGCCTCGCCGCGATCGCTCGTAGACTTGCTCCCGCTGCTCAAAAACGATCCCGATCGCCTCGTAGTTGCTCAAGTTCAAGAGATGATGGAAGAGTTTGGCATCGCCGCTTCAACCCCAGTAAAACCCAATGTATCAATTGATGGAGCCTCCGATTTCACAGGACTAGCTGGATTTGGGAGTTTTTAGAGTTGGCCTCTGTGTCCGGTAGACTGTAAAAATGACATTGACTACCGCTCAATTCCAGACTTCAGCATTTACCCGTCTCCTTTTATCTTGGCGTCATGTTAACTAGCGTTGACCGCTTACTATTTGTTAGGGGCGTACCCATCTTCAAGGAACTGCGCGATGATTTTCTCGTGCGGTTAGCTTCGATTATGGATGAGTTGTCCTTTCCGGCGAAACACACGATTTTCACCGAAGGACAGGAAGGGCGATCGCTTTATATCGTCGTTTCCGGTCGAGTGCGGGTGCATTTAGGCGATCGCGATCTGGCCCAACTCGATCAAGGTGCAACGTTTGGCGAAATGTCTCTGTTTGACGCCGAACCGCGATCGGCCTCTGTCACCACGCTAGAATCTTGCGAGTGTTTGATGCTCACTCAGCAACAACTCTACGACGCCATCGATGAAACCCCCGGAATTGCAGTCAACGTCATCCGCCTCCTCTCCCGACGCATTCGCGAACTCAACCAAAAACTCAACGCGCACGAAGCCAGACTCGCCGAAGCCGCCTTGCGCGGGGGGATTTCTTAGTGCTGAGTGTAAAGTGCTGTTGCTTTAGCTTCTGCGAAGCAGTGTGCTGAGTGAGAAGAGGGTGGGGGGATGGGGAGATGGGGGGATGGGGGGGAAGAAGGGAGTTGGGAATTGGGAGTTAGGGGTTGGGGAAGAAGAGGATGGGGAGGTGGGGGGATGGGAGGATGGG
>NZ_MJGC01000002.1 GCF_001746915.1 Desertifilum tharense IPPAS B-1220 | reverse complement strand
TTCCCCAACTCCCAACTCCCAACTCCCAATTCCCTCTTCTCCCCATCCCCCCATCCTCTTCTCCCCCAACTCCCAACTCCCAACTCCCAATTCCCCTCTTACAGGGGAGGAAGCGTTTCTGGGCCCCAAGCTTGATTCCCTTGGCGAATGGGATCGCGCATAGCGTCGCAGTTGCGCGTTTGGTTATCAATCCGATTTTGGTTGCGACATTGTTCGTAAAAAATTTGAGCAACCAGATTTTTAGGTAACAGATTTGGTCTAGCTAAAGCCGCTTGAAAATAGCGTCCAGCTTCTTGGCGTTGGTTTTGGCTGGTCAGAATTTGCGCTTTGAGGTAATTTAATTCAGGGTTATTGGGCGTTTGGGCGATCGCGCGATCGACATATTCAATCGCTTTAGCATCGTCTTTCAAGTCCCGATAGGCGATCGCAATTCCGCGATAAGCCAAATAACTGGGGGCCGCGTAGCGTTCCAAACGATCCACCGCCTGAGCCGGGTTAGAGAACGGCAAATTCACCGACAGCATCAAATCCATATAACCCTTGAGCAAATTCAACTCCGGGTCATTGGGAGCCAGCTTTTCCGCTTCCCGCAAATAGCGAAACACCAACTGCAACTTATTCAGCGCTTGGGGTGCGCCGCGCACCGTTCCCTGCTTCACCAAATCGTAGGCCCCCTCCAGAAAATGACCCACCGCCGCATATAAATTCCCGCGCAGCGGATCGTTTTGAACGAGGCGTTCTGAGGTTTGGCGCGTTTTTGTAGCGTAGAGTTTCAGCGATTCCCAGTCTTGTTCGCGATAGGCTAAGGAAGCCAGCATGGCATAAGCAAGCGGTTCATTCGGTTCAGCCGCCTCTGCTTGTCGTAAATACTGTTGGGCGGCCGGATAATTGCCCTCCATAAAAATCGCCTTAAACGCCGCTTCTGTATTTTGACCAATATTCTGCGGTTGGGTGGAACGGAACGGATCGGCTAAAGCAGAGTTGGCGAACAGGCTGAGGCTTAGAACCATTGTGGCACTCACCGCCGATATCATCCGTTTGGGAATCGTCAACGAATTTTTCATGTGATTAGAGTGAGGAGGAAACATCGCGCTTAACTTGCTCTAAATAATGGTAGTTTATTGTCCAGTTTCTGGGATCGAACCCTCAGCCAACTTGACCTGTAGTTGACGCCGCCAGGGTCTGGAAGTTCCAGTAGATTCACAGACGGCCGCAGATTGCTGAGTTTGTCACAATGGGATCGGGAGGTAAAAATACGCGATCGCCCTTGCTCGTCTTCCAACAGTTCGTAGCATATGACGTTTTGGTTTAGGTGTTTGAATGCTCTATCTGAAAAACCTGGTTTATCACCCGACTGCTTGCCCGACTGCCATCCTCAAATCCATTAACTTAGAACTAGCCCCCCAGGAATTGGGGCTAATTGTGGGGCCGAGTGGTTCTGGCAAAAGCACTATGTTGGAAATTTTGTCAGGACTTGCTGAAAAAACTTCAGGTGAAATTCTCTGGCGCGATCAACTGCTCGCACCCGATCATCTCCAACAACTCGCAGGCTTGGTTTTTCAGTTTCCCGAACGACATTTTTGCGGCTCTACCATTCTTGAAGAATTGCGCCTCGGTCATCCCGAACTGGGAACAGAGCGAATTTACCAAGCCCTTAGCGAAGTCGGCTTATCTCATTTGTCTTTAAATACGGCCCCCCATGCTCTCAGTGGCGGGCAACAGCGGCGGCTTGCTCTGGCCGTACAATTAATTCGCCAACCCTATATTTTGATGCTAGACGAACCCACAGCAGGTTTAGATTGGTCAATGCGGCGGCAATTAGTCAACCTACTGGCTAAACTCAAGTCTCACTGGACCTTACTGGTTGTCACCCACGATCCCAGCGAATTAGTTAGTCTAGCGAATCGGTGTTGGACGCTTAAGCATGGGGAATTACAAACTGTTGAACCTGCTTGGTTAGAAGCCCAACGCATTCAACCTCAACCGGCAGCTTAAAGCCCAACTGGGGGCTAGGAAAGATTGGCAATCATCCGATCGATCAGCTCAGAAGCCTGTTCGCGTTCTTCCGGGGAAAATCCCTGAAAGGTCAGTTCGCGAATTTCCCAGACAATGGGCGGTAACTCATGCTGAAGGGTGCGGCCTGCCTCCGTCAGCCAAATGCGCCACACTCGGCGATCGCGCGGATCTCGCTGGCGAAACACTAACCCGCGTTCCTCCATGCGATCGAGAACCCCCGTGAGGGTTCCCCCCACCTGTTGTAACTTATCGCCAATACTAGAGGTGGGTAATCCATCCTCTTGCCACAAACAACACAACACCAACCAATGAAACGGCGTTAAACCAAACGGATCGAGCTTATCTTGCAAATGACGCGTCACCAATTGCGAGAGTAACTTGATCCGATAGCTGACTCCTTGAGGAGCAAGAACTGCCTGATATTCAACCAGAGCATTGGTTTGAGAGGATAAAGAAGCCATTGAATCTTCAGCCTACTATCAAGTTATATTTAATACCCAACATAAACGCCATTGCTGAAAAATGCTCCTTTTGTGCAACACTTCGTCTCTAAACTAAACTAGACACCCGGTCTTAGTCAGGGGGGACGCGAGATCGACATAGACCCAGCAACCCAACAATGCCATTTCCTATTGGATGATATTGCGAAGGCAGGCTATGCTGAAAACAAGCACTACTAACCGATCTAGCGGAGCAACTACCCCTCATGAGAGAGCGAATTCAGCGATTAACTGATAACCTGAGTCGCACCATTGTTGGCAAAAAAGATGCTATTCGTTTAGTCTTAGTCTCTTTATTATCGGGGGGTCACGCTCTTTTGGAAGACGTGCCCGGTGTTGGGAAAACGTTACTCGCAAAATCCCTCGCCCGCTCCATTGATGGACGGTTTCAACGCATTCAATGTACCCCTGACCTTCTCCCCAGCGACATTACAGGCACCAATATCTGGAATCAACGGACGGGGGAATTTACCTTCCTGCCGGGGCCCGTGTTTGCCAATGTTCTGCTTACCGACGAAATTAACCGCGCCACCCCTCGCACCCAGTCAGCGCTTCTAGAAGTCATGGAAGAGAAACAAGTCACCGTGGATGGGGTGTCTCGCACGGTAGAGAGTCCCTTTTTTGTGATCGCCACCCAGAACCCGGTGGAATATCAAGGAACCTTCCCCCTTCCGGAAGCCCAGATGGATCGGTTTGCGCTTTCTTTTTCCTTGGGTTATCCCACAGAAACAGAAGAACTGCAAATGCTCCAGCAAAATCAAACCGGACTGAAAGCCGAAGCACTCGAACCCTGTTTATCTTTGGTGGAAGTGCTAGAACTCCAGCAAAAATGCACCCAAGTTAAGCTAGAACCCTCTATTCAGCAATATATTGTCAATTTGGTACGAGCCACCCGCCAAGATGAAGAAATTACGCTGGGGGTGAGTCCTAGAGGGGCAGTGGTTTTACAAAAGGCAACTCAAGCCTTAGCCTTTTTAGAAGGACGCGATTATGTCCTCCCCGATGATGTAAAGTTTTTAGTGCCCCATGTCCTTTCTCATCGGATGATTGCGGCTGGGGGTCGTCGCACGGAAGCAATCGTTGAGCGGTTGCTGCGTTCTGTTCCTATCCCCTAACGGCTACGGTGAAGTTTTTAGAACTGGTCTTAGAAAATTTTGGCCCCTATGTGGGTCGTCAAACGATTAACTTGTCCCCCGATCGCGAAGAACAATCTTACCCCATTATTTTAGTTGGGGGGATGAATGGCGGGGGAAAAACAACGCTCATGGATGCGATCCGCTTGGCGCTCTATGGCAGTCGCGCTCAATGTTCGACGCGGGGAAGCCTCAGTTATCCTGAGTTTTTATCTCAATGCGTCAACCGCCATACGCCGCCGAATGACAGCACGCGGGTTGAGTTGCTGTTTGAACATCTCCAGTACGATCGCCGGGTAGAATATCGGATTGTCCGCTATTGGAAGCGCAGCCCTAAAGAGGGTAAGGATACGCTAGGAATTTTAGAGGGGGATTGGAAGGATGAGACATTAGCCCAAAATTGGGATGAGTATATTGAGAATTTGCTCCCTTTGGGGATTTCTAGCCTGTTTCTGTTTGATGGGGAACAGGTGAAGGAGTTGGCAGAATTAGAAGCACCGCCGCCGATGGTGGTGGATGCAATTCAATCGTTATTGGGGTTGGAGTTAGCCGAACGTTTGGCGGTTGATTTAGATATTCTGATGGCTCGCAAGCGCAAGGAAATGGCGAGTGCGAAGGAATTGAGCGAGATTGAGGAGATTGAGCAGCGCTTAGAACAATCTCACCTAGAACAGCAAGCGGTTAAGCAAGAAATTGAGGATTTGCAAGAACTGTTCAGGGTTGCCAAACTGCGAGAAACGGAGGCGTTTGAGCGCTTTATTTCAGAGGGGGGAAAAATTGCTGGGGAACGCGCTAAGTTAGACCAACAGTTGGCTGATACCCACAAGAAGGCTCAAGACATCCGGGAGGCGCTGTGCGAGGTGGCGGGAGGGGTGCTACCGCTGGTGCTGATTCAACCGCTGTTAGAAGAGGCGATCGCTCAAGGAGATCGAGAGTTACGCGCTTTGAGTGCGAAGATGGCACAAGGGGCGATCCAAGAGCGCGATCGCCGTTTGCTGGATCGCCTCCAACAAATGGATTTAGGGGCAGACTCCCTCGCCCAAGTGCAAGCGTTTCTAGAGGCGGAGAACCAAGCTTTAAATGCAGAAATTGCCCAAACGGAGGAGGCTTGGCTAGAAGCGGATGCAGCCACTTTAGATCGGCTCAGGTTTATTCTCAATCATCAATTGCAGGCGCAAGTTCAATCTACCACTATGCTTCTGAACGATTTAGACGATCAAGAAGGGCAAATTGAATCTTTGGATCGGCAAATCTCGACGGCGGCTTCCCCAGAAATTTACGAGCAACTGCAAGCGGAGGTGCGAAAAACCCAAGCGGAATCTGCCAGAATTGAGGCTGCATTGGAGGAGAAAAATCGCCGCCTGCGAGAGTTAGAAACCACCTTAGAGGCGACGAAAAAAGAACTCGCCAATTATGGCAAACAAAACCTAACGCGCCAAAATCTCCGCCATCTTCTAGACTCCGCCGAGAAGGTACAGCAGACGCTGAAGTTATTTAAACAAAAGCTGACCCTCAAAAAGCTGAATAAGCTAGAAGTTCAGGTGACAGAGTGTTTTCGCTATCTTCTACACAAGTCCGATTTAGTCCATCGGATTATGATTGATGCGGGTAACTTTAGCCTGACGCTTTACGATCCCCAAGGGCAATTTGTCCCCAAACACCGCTTATCCGCTGGGGAAAAACAACTGTTGGCGATCGCATTTTTGTGGGGACTAGCTCGCGTTTCTGGCAGACAGCTTCCGGTGGCGATTGATACCCCATTAGGTCGTTTAGATTCCTCGCACCGTCAAAACTTGGTAGAACGCTATTTTCCCTCAGCGTCTCATCAAGTGATTTTGCTCTCTACGGATACCGAAATTGGTAAAACCGAGGTGGCAACCCTCAGAGAACAAGAAGCGATCGCCCGCGAATACCTGTTAAAATACGATGCCAAACATCGACAGACTACGGTGGAGGCGGGGTATTTTTGGTAGAGGATGGGGGAAGAAGGGGAATTAGGAGTTAGGAGTTAGGGGTTGGGGAAGAAGGGGAATTAGGAGTTAGGAGTTAGGGGTTGGGGAAGAAGAGATAGAAAAACTTGCTAGCTATCAACTCAGCACTCTTTTCCCCCATTCTCTTCCCCACTCGGAACCCGGAACTCGGAACTCAGAACTCCTTTCCCCCCATCCTCTTCCCCACTCGGAACCCGGAACTCAGAACTCAGAACTCCTTTCCCCCACTCAGCACTCAGCACTCAGCACTCAGCACTCGTTTCCCCCACTCAGCACTCAGCACTCAGCACTCAGCACTCGTTTCCCCCCACCTCCCCATCCTGACAGGTGTAGGTATTTTACGATTAGGAGGAGTTAGAGTGATAAAAAGCATCAACCGGGGAGGGAGGCAAAGTCTTCCACCTGGAAAGATGAATCGACAGACCGTTAAGTACATCAGCAATCAGA
>NZ_MJGC01000001.1 GCF_001746915.1 Desertifilum tharense IPPAS B-1220 | reverse complement strand
GGGGGGAAGAAGGGAATTCGGAGTTGGGAGTTGGGGGTTGGGGAGAAGAAGGGAATTGGGAGTTGGGAGTTGGGGGTTGGGGTGAAGAAGGGAAGAAGAAAAGATAGGAAGACTTGATAACTGTCAACTCAGCACCCTCTTCCCACTCAGCACTCAGCACTCAGCACTCAGCACTCAGCACTCTTTCCCAATAAAAAGGACAGGCTAACCCTGTCCTTTCGCGTTTGATAGCTAAATTTTGTTTATCTAAAACCAACCGCAGCTTGCCACACGAACGCAAGCAGCAAGAAAAAGACAGGAATAACAGGCAGAACATCGACCAGAGGATCGAACAAGGAGTAAGCTTCAGGTAACTTAGCCAGTAGCAGTGCCGCTTCCATGTTTAAATTGACTCTCCAACACAATTTTTCAGAATTGAAAAGAATTTTAACACGCTTTGAGTAGGCAGATCCCGGACTGTTTCAAGAATGAAGGCTCTTGCAAAGATACTAATTTTGTTCAAAGGGAGTATATTGACCTCCCAAAGCCTCAACAATCGCTCGCGTATTAGAGACCATCATCCTAATATAAGAATCGGCTCCGCTCCCTGGCGTACCAATTGAATCTGAGTAAAGTTCTGTTTCGGCTAGCTGCACCCCTGCTTCTTGAGCAACAGTTCTAATCAGTTGAGGATTAATCGTTGTTTCTGCAAAAATAGCCGGGACTTGGCTATCTTGAATTGACCTTACCAATTCCTGAACGGTTCTAGCACTCGGTTGTTCTTCGGTACTCATGCCGATCAGCGTTCCGGTGACCTCTAAACCATAAGCTTGCGCGTAGTATTGGAAAGCATCGTGAGTTGTAATCAGTTGGCGCTGCTGAGGGGGGATGGTTTGAATTTGCTGAATAATCCAAGCATCGAGGCGTTGGAGTTCTTGGATCAGTTGTGCAGCATTTTGGGTAAAGACTTCTCGATCCGCAGGCGATAGGTCAATCAGTTCATCTCGGATGGCTTCGACCATGAGAACGACATTTTTGGCATCTCCCCAAACATGCGGATCGGGGACGGCTTCGCCTTCTTCAAGCGAACCGAGGGGGGAAACAACTTCACCAATGGCGACTCGCCGTGCATTTTGTCCGACGGCGTTCATTAAACGAATAATTTGGGGTTCTAAGTCGTAGCCGTTGTACAGAATTAAGTCGGCTTGTTCTAGGGTTCTGCTGTCGAGGGGGACGGGTTCGTAAATGTGCGGATCGTCTCCGGGGTTCAGCAAGCCTGTGAGTTGAATTTCGTCGGCCCCAACTCTGGCGGTGAGGTCTTCTAAGATGGTGCTGGTGGCGACAACCTGCGGTAGGCGGTTCTCTGGGGTTGCTGGGGAACGGTTACAGGCACTTAGAGACAGTCCCAATACTGCGCTAGTTAGAGCCAGTAAAAATGTTTTTCTACCTGGGGATTGAGTCTTTACTGCCATGCGCTTGATACATTAATTTTCATATTGCTTTCATTTTTTAGTTTAATATGATTTCATAATCATTTCATTTTTTAGGTTTAAGTTGATGAATACCTTTCAGTTTGCAAGCGATCGCATCTCTATCAATCAGTTACAGGTGGCTTACCGCGAGGTGGAAGCGTTGCATCGCGTGAGTTGTGCGGTACAAGCGGGCCGACTCACGGGGATTATTGGGCCCAATGGTGCGGGAAAGAGTACCTTGTTGAAGGCGATGTTGGGGTTGGTTCCCATTCAACAGGGAACGGTGTTATACCAAGACCAACCGCTGTGGGAACAGTTGGATCGGGTGGCTTATGTGCCGCAGCGATCGCAAATTGATTGGCGCTATCCAGCTACGGTTTGGGATGTGGTGATGATGGGTCGAGTCCCCAAAACGGGATGGTTTCAACGATTTTCGACTCGCAGTCGGCGGATCGCCAGCCAAGCGCTAGAACGGGTGGGGATGAACCGCTACCGCGATCGCCCGATCGGTCAACTGTCTGGCGGCCAGCAGCAACGGGTTTTCCTGGCTAGAGCGTTGGTACAAGAAGCGGAGATTTTCTGTTTTGACGAACCGTTTGTGGGAATTGACCAAAAAACGCAAGATATTATTTTTGAGATCTTTCACGAGCTAACCGAGCAAGGCAAAATTGTTTTAGTGGTGAATCACGACCTCGGCGAATCCATTCATCATTTCGATGATGTGATTTTGTTGAACCGAGAAGCGATCGCCACCGGCAACCGCCAGCAAGTGATGACGAAAGCGAATCTAGATTATGCTTACGGGGGTCATGTTGCCTTTTATTCAGAAGCCGCCTAAAAAATATACTTTAATTTCTCTAACGCTCCATCCTTCTTCTGACTTAGCCGTTATCGCTGTAGCCATAACGGTTAAGACGAACGACTAATTTTTGACTTAGCACAGCGCTACGCAGAAGTTAGCGCAACAGCACTCAGCACTTCAATACCTAAATATGTGGGAAATTTTAATTGAGCCATTGCAGTTTGGCTTTATGCAGCGCTCTCTAGCGATCGCCGTTTTGGTCGGTATTATCTGTGCGTCGGTGGGTACCTACCTAATGGTACAGCGGTTGGCCCTACTCGGCGATGCCATTAGCCATTCGGTGTTACCGGGGTTAGCTCTTGCCTTTATGATAGGTGCCAATATCTTTGTGGGCGCGTTTATTGCAGGAGTGATCAGTACCCTGGCGATCGCTTGGATCAAGGAGCGATCGCCGATTAAAGAAGACGCGGCGATGGGAATTGTCCTCTCAGCTTTTTTCGCTTTGGGAATTACCCTAATTGCGATTATCCAAAAAGAACAGAAAATCGACCTCAACCATTTCCTGTTTGGTAATATCCTGGGCGTCACCGCTAGCGATGTCTTCAGTACAGGCGCGATCGCCCTAGTCGTTTTAGCCGCGATTATCCTGCTGTATAAGGAACTGCAATTCTATACCTTTGACCCATTAGGCGCGCAAGCAGCCGGTTTACCCGTCAATCTCTTAAATTTTGGCTTAATGCTGTTAATTGCGCTGACGATTGTGGCGAGTATGAAGGCGGTCGGCGTTATTCTCGTTTTAGCCCTGTTAATTACTCCCGGAGCCACCGCCTACCTGTTAGTCAATCGCCTGCATCAGGTCATGATTCTGGGCGGGATTCTCGGCGTGATATCGAGCGTTAGCGGGATGTACTTGAGCTACTTTTTTAATTTACCCTCTGGCCCGGCTATTGTTCTGGTCGCTTCCGGTCTATTTTTTCTAGCGCTTCTGTTCAGTCCCCAGCATGGAATTTTAACTCACCCTAAATCCAATACCGGACAATCTCCCATTTGGCGAGAACTGCAACAACTGAGGCGATCGCGCTCTTGATTCATTCAAACAAAGACAGATGAATGCATCTATTTTGCATCCATCTGTAGTCCGTTATAACCTCTCTTAACTACGAGTACAATTTAACTGGATTCAGCTTTGACTTTTTCACACAACTGTGCTTGAGCTTTGCTCTGTTTTATGACTCTTGCCATTTAAGCTACCGTTGCCATTGCGGGGTTGAATCACGCCATAGCCGCCGTGGTTGCGCTCGTAAATCACATTAATTTCGCCCGTTTCAGCATTGCGGAACATGTAGAAATCGTGATCGACCAGTTGCAATTGCTCCAAGGCTTCCTCTATTGTCATTGGAGGCATCGCAAAGTATTTGGTTCGCACCACCTCATTCGGGAGTTCCGGAGCGCGATCGCTAATCAAATCTGTGACAATTGAATCGTCAGGAATTATCTCAGCCGGTTTAACCGTTGCTTTGTGTTTTGCGTGGCGTTTTTCCTTGTATTTGCGGAGTTGCCGAGCAATTTTATCAGCAACTAAATCAATACTGGCGTATAAATCCTCACTGCTTTCTTCCGAGCGAATCACGGTGCCATTCGCGTAAATTGTAACTTCAGCAGTTTGTTTGGGATTTATCCGGGGATTCCGCGCAACTGAAAGATGTACGTCTACTTCATTCGTTAAGTTTTGAAAATGACTAACTGCCTTTTCAATTTTTTGTTGTACATAGTCTCGAATCGCGTCGGTTATTTCAATGTTTTTACCCTGGATAACAAGCTTCATAAAGCTTCCTCCCGTCAAATATTTGGGTTATATTTTCACCCTAGCACTTTGTATTATACAGAACAAAGCTCGTTAGAAACTGTTGCATCCCTTGATAATTCTTGATGCTTTTTGGGGCAATTTTCGACAAAAACCACTTGATTTTTCCAATGATTTCTACTGATCCCCTCCTAAACTCCCCCGCACGTCCTCAGCGTCTCTGTTGCCTTATCAATCAAGGGATCGTTCCCTACTTGCAAGCCTGGGAATGGCAAAAGCAATGGGTGAGCGAACGGCGCGATAACCCCCAACTGACAGACCTTTTGCTGCTTTTAGAACATCCCCCCGTTTATACCCTCGGACGCGGGTCAACTTTAGATTTTCTTAAGTTTAATCCCACCTCAGAACCGTACGAAGTTCACCGGATTGAGCGCGGGGGCGAAGTCACCTACCATTGTCCCGGTCAGCTTGTGGGGTATCCCATCCTGAATCTGCACTATTATCAACAAGACTTACACTGGTACCTGCGCCAGCTTGAAGAAACCCTTATCCAAGCGCTAGCGGCCTTTAACCTCAAAGGCGATCGCATCGAAGGCCTAACAGGAGTATGGGTAGAAGGACATAAAGTCGCCGCCATTGGCATCAAAGTCAGTCGTTGGATTACCATGCATGGGTTCGCCTTAAATGTATCTCCAGACTTAAAAGGTTTTGCCAAAATAGTCCCCTGTGGCATTCCGGATAAACCCGTAGGCAGTTTAGAGCAATTTATCCCAGGCATTAAGATAGACCAAGTACGTCTGGAGATAGCCACTGCCTTTGCGACAGTTTTCAAGGTGCAGCTTCGAGAGCTAGAACAGATAAACATGGGTGCATCACTTTTAGACATCAAGTTGTCATAAAAAATCCTCCCCCTGTGGCATGAGATCAACTTGGTGCCGTTTTTGACCTGACACGAACCGGCTCTCAGGTATAGCCCATGTCCCTTTCTTCCTCAGTCTACTCAGATGAATCGCATTGGATAGACTTACTTTCTATCGACTCATCCCTCCAGAAAACTAGCCATTCCTCCAACTTGGAGCAAGATGACAGCGCGCTTTTGCCCGGAAAATTCCTAGAGGAGCCGCACACGCGACCTGTTGAACTCCAAGCGATTCAGCGCTATAGCTCATCCCATATCAATACATCTGCTCGAATGTTGAGTGGGGGGTCCGCAGCCCCTTTAATGCCCCTGCGGGAGCGAGATGTCAAAGCCCTATCAGACTTTTTCGATCCCATGAATATGGCAGAAGTTGAGGCAGATATCCTGCAAAACCTGCTTTGGCTGTGGCCTGAACCTTGTTGGGAAGACGATCCCTATGAATTTCTACGCGAGTATTTATAAAGCGGGGGAATAGAGGGGCAGGAAAAATGCTGGCATTTCAGCCAATCCTAGAAATTAGAACGGAATATCATCTTCATCGGGAACCGCTGGCGCATCGGGGTAGGAATCGCGAGCAGGAGTTGTCGCCGGAACTTGAGAAGTCATTGCAGGCGCACCAACCGCCGCTCTCGCTGGTTCGGGTACGCTTTGAGGGCGCGCAGTGGAAGCCGTCGTAGCACTCACTAAAGGACGAGACGCACCTTGAGCCGCTGCTGTTACGCTATGAATTCGCGAAACCGTGAGTTCAGCTCGTTTTTCTTTAAAGCCTTCTTGTCGGTCTATGGTATTCATATTCAGGCGGCCTTCTAAGATAACGCGATCGCCCTGATGGTAGCTTTCTTGAATTTCTCTTGCCAGGTTGCCCCATCCCACAACTTTAAGGGTAGAAGGGGGATCTTCAGCCCGCAAGCCAGAAAATTCCACCATCATTTCCACTACTTCCAGTTGACTATCTTGGGTATAGCGTAATTGCGGTTCTTGAACAATCTCCGCCATGAGAATGCAACTATTCATGCGTTAATTCTCTCAATAAGACTTCCCAATTCTAGCTTTTTCGGAGTTGACCGAAGAAGGGGGTTGGGGAAGAAGGGGGTTGGGAATTGGGAGTTGGGAGTTGGGGAAGAAGGGGGTTGGG